>CAZEOP010000104.1:0-10926 GCA_964513715.1 uncultured Gordonia sp. | reverse complement strand
GCTTGGCCGTCTCGACGCTCCAGGCCAGCGCGCAGCGGGCGCCCTTGACCTTGTTGGCCGCGATCTGCTCGCCGTTGCCGCTGCCGCCGAGCACGATGCCCAGGCTGCCCGGATCGGCGACGACCCGCTCGGCGGCCTCGATGCAGAACGGCGGGTAGTCGTCGAGCGCATCGTAGGTGTGTGCACCGCAGTCGATCACCTCGTGGCCGGCGGCCCGCAGATGATCGGCGATCTCGTTCTTGCGCTCGAAGCCGGCGTGATCGGCACCCAGGTAAATCCGCATGCGGCCCACTATAGATTGGTGGGGTGGACAGCCACGCGCCCATCCCCTCAGTCCCCGGCGTCGCCGACCCGAAGGTCGCCGCGCGCCCCGAACACGTCCCCGGACCCGACGCCGTCTGGCGTCCGCCCGCGACCTACTCCGGTCCGCCGCGCCGGCATCCGTGGGAGATCCCCATGCTGGTGCTGCTCATCGCGATCGCGGTCCTCGCCTACGCGACGATCGTGACGCTGGTGGCCTTCGGCAACCTCAGCGACTACTTTCTGCTGATTCTGACGCTGCCGCTGGTGATCGCGCTGGCCCGCGGCCTGATGTATGCGCAGCAGCGGGTGACCGCGGTGCAGATGACCCCGACCCAGTTCCCCGAGGGCTACCGGATGCTCGTCGAGGCGGCCGCGCGCTACGGCCTGGCCCATGTACCCGACGGCTATGTGCTCAACGGCAACGGAGCGATCAACGCCTTCGCCTCCGGCCACGGCTTCCGCCGGTACATCGTCGTCTATTCGGACCTGTTCGAGGTGGGCGGCACCGCCCGCAGCCCGGAGGCCCTCGAATTCATCATCGGCCACGAGGTGGGCCACATCGCCGCCGGTCACGTCTCGTACTGGCGTCAGTTGCTCACCGGCAGTCTGATGTCGGTGCCGATCCTGGGCACCACCTTGTCGCGCGCCCAGGAGTACACCGCCGACAATTACGGCTACTACACCCGGCCGGCCGGCGCCCCGCCGGCGATCGGCGTGTTGGCCGCCGGCAAGTACATGCTCTCGGCGGTCGACTTCGACCAGTTCGCCGACCGGGCGACCCGGGACAAGGGCTTCTTCATCACCCTGACCAATCTGCTGGCCACCCACCCGGTGCTCACCTGGCGGGCCGCCGCCCTGCGCGATCGGACCCGGGCCGGCTCCATCGTCCGGCGGCCGCGCGCAGCCACCCGCGGTATCGGCAGCGGCCACGCGGTGCCGGTCCCGACACCGCCGGCCCCGGCGGAACTGCCCGACGGCAGCCTGCCGAACGGCCTCACCAACCAGCCGCGGTTCTAGCCGGCCCAGGTTCTAGCTGTCCCAGGTTCTAGCCGGCGCGGCTTCTAGCCGAATTCCGGATCCTCGGTCCGGGTGCGCTTGAGTTCGAAGAAGTGCGGATAGCCGGCCAGCGCGACGACGCCGTCCCAGACCCGCCCGGCCTCCTCGCCGCGCGGAATCCGCGACAGCACCGGACCGAAGAAGGCCACACCGTTGACGTGGATGGTCGGGGTGCCGACATCGTCGCCCACCTTCGCCATCCCCTCGCGGTGGCTGCGCCGGATCTCTTCGTCGAATTCGGTCGACTGCGCAGCCTCGGCGAGGTCGGCCTCCAGCCCGGCTGCGGCGAGCCCCTTGCTGATCACCGAGCTCAGATCGGGGTCGGCGTTGGTATGCCGCTGCGTACCCATCGCCGTGTACAGCGGCGCCAGCACCTGCTCGCCGTGCCGATCCACCGCGGCGGCCAGCACGCGCACCGGCTCCATGGCGTTGGCCAGCATCTCGCGGTAGGCCTCGGGGATGTCCTTGCCCTCGTTCAGCACGGCCAGACTCATGATGTGGAAATGCACATCGATGGGCCGGACCTGCTCGGCCTCCAGGATCCACCGCGAGGTGATCCAGCACCAGGGGCACAGCGGGTCGAACCAGAAGTCCACGCGATCTCGATCAGCCATGGCTCCCATTCAAGCACTGACCGGCCCCGGCCGCCGGTGCCCCGCTCGCCGCGCGCTGCCGGCCGCCGGCGGCAGGGCTAGAGTCGACGGCGTGAGTGCACCGAATCTGACCCGGTCCGCCGCCCAGCAGCGCGCCGGGGTCATCACCGTTCAGAACTACCGCATCGACCTCGATCTGACCGTCTCGGCGGAGATCTTCCGGTCGCACACGGTGGTCACCTTCACCGCCGAACCGGGCTCGTCCACCTTCATCGATCTCGTTGCGCCGCAACTGATCTCGGCCAATCTGAACGGCACCGACCTGGACGTGTCGGGGTTCGACGAGTCCGTCGGCCTGACGCTGCCAAACCTGGCCGAGCAGAATGTGCTGTCGATCGTCGCCGACTGCGCCTACTCCAACACCGGCGAGGGTCTGCACCGTTTCGTCGATCCGGCCGACGGCGCGGTCTACCTCTACTCGCAGTTCGAGACCGCCGACGCCAAGCGGATGTTCGCCTGTTTCGATCAGCCCGACCTCAAGGCCACCTACACGCTCACCGCCCTGGCGCCGGCCGACTGGGCGGTGATCTCCAACGGTGCGCTGCGCGAGACGATCGAGCGCGACGGCGCCGTCGAGCACGTCTTCGCCACCACCGAGCCGATGAGCACCTACCTGGTGGCCCTGATCGCCGGCCCCTACGCGGTGTGGCGCGATGAGTACGTCGACGAGCACGGCACCATTCCGCTCGGTCTGTACTGCCGCGCCTCGCTGGCCGAATTCATGGACGCCGAACGTCTCTTCGCCGAGACCAAACAGGGCTTCGGCTTCTACCATCGCGTCTTCGGCGTCCCGTACGCCTTCGGCAAGTACGACCAGCTCTTCGTCCCCGAGTTCAACGCCGGGGCCATGGAGAACGCCGGCGCGGTGACCTTCCTGGAGGACTACGTCTTCCGCTCCCGGGTGACCCGCTACCTGTACGAGCGCCGCGCCGAGACCATCCTGCACGAGATGGCGCACATGTGGTTCGGCGATCTGGTGACCATGACCTGGTGGGACGATCTGTGGCTCAACGAATCGTTCGCCACCTTCGCCTCGGTGCTCAGCCAGGTGGAGGCCACCGAATACACCAACGCCTGGACCACCTTCGCGAATGTCGAGAAGAGCTGGGCGTATCGGCAGGATCAGCTGCCCTCCACCCATCCCATCGCCGCCGACATCCCGGACATCGCCGCGGTGGAGGTGAATTTCGACGGCATCACCTACGCCAAGGGCGCCTCGGTGCTCAAGCAGTTGGTGGCCTACGTCGGCCTGGAGCCCTTCCTGACCGGTCTGCGCGAGTACTTCGCCGAGCACCGCTTCGGCAATGCCACCTTCGACGATCTGGTCGGTGCCCTGGAACGGGCGTCCGGCCGGGATCTGTCCGACTGGGGCGCGCAATGGCTCAAGACCACCGGCATCAACGTGCTGCGGCCCGAGTTCGCCGTCGACGAGGCCGGCGCCTTCATCTCGTTCGCGGTGCTCCAGTACGGCGCCGCCCCGGGCGCGGGCGAGACCCGCGTGCATCGGATGCGCATCGGCATCTACGACGACGTCGACGGCGCCCTGGTGCGGGTGAACCAGGTGGAACTGGACGTGGCCGGTCCGCGCACCGAGGTGCCCGCACTGATCGGCGCGAGCCGCGGACAGCTGGTGCTGTTGAACGACGACGACCTCACCTACGGCTCGATCCGGCTGGATGCGCAGTCGCTGGCGACGGCCACGGCACGCATCGGCGACATCGCCGACTCCATGCCGCGCACGCTGGTCTGGTCGGCGGCCTGGGAGATGACCCGCCAGGCGGAACTGCGCGCCCGCGACTTCGTCGCCCTGGTGAGCGCGGGCATCGGCACCGAAACCGAGGTCGGCGTGGTGCAGCGGGTGCTACTGCAGGCGGCCACCGCGCTGGATTCGTACGCCGACCCGGAGTGGGTGCGCGCCGGTGGGCGCCGCGACTTCGCCGCGCGGCTGCTGGAACTGGCCCGCGCCGCGGAGCCGGCCTCCGACCATCAACTGGCCTTCCTCAGCGCGCTGCTGGCCGGACCGCTCAACGACGATCAGGTGCCGCCGCTGCGCGCCCTGCTCGACGGCGCCGACCCGGCCGCCGCCGGACTGGCGGGGCTGACCGTCGACGACGAGCTCCGCTGGAAGCTGATCAAGGCGCTGGCCGCCGCCGGCGCGATCGACCCGGATCCGGACGCGACCCCGGTCATCGACGCCGAGGCCGCCCGCGACAACACCGCCGCCGGGGCCCGGCACGCGGCGGCCGCCCGCGCCGCCCGGCCGCTGGCGGCGGCCAAGGAAGCAGCCTGGGCCACCGCCTTCGACGACGACACCGTGCCGAATGTGACGGTGCGCGCGATGGTCGAGGGCATCGTGCGGGCCGGTCAGGACGAGCTGCTCGCGCCGTTCACCGCGCGCTACTTCGCCCAGGTCGGCGAGTTGTGGCGGCGCCGGACCAGCGAGGTGGCCCAGACCGTCGTGGTGGGGCTCTACCCCGCGTGGGAGGTCAGCGAGGCCGGGGTGGCCGCGGCCGGGGCCTTCCTGGACGGCGAAGGTGCGGACGACACCGTGCCGCCCGCACTGGCCCGACTGATCGCCGAGGGCCGCGCCGGGGTGCAGCGGGCGCTGCGCGCCCGCGCCTTCGACGCGAGCTGACACACCGCAGAACGACTCAGGCGCCGTTCCCCGCGGGGAACGGCGCCTGAGTCGTCAGTGCTGAGTGCGCGTCAGGGGCGCGCGACCGCGGTGGCCATCACGCGCAGCGCGGAGACCAGGCCGTCGATCAGCTGGTTGTTACGGAAGGCGGAGACGGCCGCGGTGACGCCGAGCTCGGCGACGCGATCGTTGACCCGGCCGGCCACCTCGGAACCCGAGACCACCACGACCTCGCGCGAGTTCGGCGAGACGGCGATCAGCGCGCCGTGAGCGGGCTCGGGAGCCTTGGCCAGAACGGCGCGCGCATCGGCGACGGCGTCCGAGCCGAGATCGCCGACGTACACCGAGAAGCGCACCTCGGCGAGGTTGCTGGCATCGCGCAGCGCCTCATCGAGCGCGATCAACTCGTCGCGGCTGAACGGCGGGGTATCGAAGGTCTCGCCCGGGAACAGGGCCGCCGAGATGCGCCCGCTCGCGGTGTGCGCCGAACCGATCGGCAGGCCCTCGTCGTTGTAGACGCCGGTCAGATCCGCGACGCCGGTCCGACCCTTGACGATGTCACCACTTGCCACTTGCGTACCCTCCCTCGGTATCGCCCGGCTCGGCATGGCGAGGCAGGGCCATCGGCTCGATCTCGGTGGCGCTGAACAGCGCGGGAGCGCGGGTCCACTCCTGGTCCAGGGTGTATTCACGCAGCTTCGGGCGCTTGAGGCCCGACGAGAACGCCATCGAGATGACGCAACCGGCCACCATCACGAGGCACAAAATCGTCACGACCAGCCCGACTGGTACGACCAAGTCTTCCACTGTCAGCCTTTCGACGTCGCTCCCGGCGAAGGCCGGGCGCACGCGGCGCACGGGATGCGAGCCGCCTTACGTCGTCTAATTTAACCCACTGCACGCCGCCGCGTGCGCGGAGGGCCTACAGCGCGTCGTAGACGGCTCGATCCCTGGCCTGCCGACGAGCGAAGGCGATGAGGGACAATGGCGAGGTGAACACGTTCTACGAGGAAATCGGCGGTGAAGCGACGTTCCGGGCGCTCACCGAACGCTTCTACGCCGAGGTGCGCAACGACGAGTTGCTGCTGCCGATGTACCCCGAAGAAGACCTGAGCGGCGCCCAGCGACGGCTGCAGTTGTTCCTGGAACAGTATTGGGGCGGCCCGGGCACCTATTCGCTCGAGCGCGGCCATCCGCGGCTGCGGATGCGGCACGTTCCGTACACCATCGGACCGCTCGAGCGGGACGCGTGGCTGCGCTGCATGGAGATCGCCGTCGGGTCGATTCCGGGCGACGTGCTCGACGACGCACACCGCACCCGGCTGCTCGACTACTTCCAGGTCGCAGCGGCGTCCCTGGTGAACAGTCCGATGTGACACAATGCACCTGTGACTGAAGTGAACCCTGAGACGGCATCGGCCGCCGACTGGTGGCGCCATGCGGTCGTCTATCAGATCTATCCGCGGTCCTTCTCCGATCTGAACGGCGACGGCGTCGGCGATCTGGCCGGCATCATCGACAAACTGGGCTACCTGGAGTTGCTCGGCGTCGACGCGATCTGGCTCTCGCCGATCATGCGCTCGCCGATGGCCGACCACGGCTACGACGTCTCCGATCCGCGCGACATCGATCCGCTGTTCGGCGACCTGGCCACGTTCGACGAGCTGATCACGCAGGCCCACGAGCGTGATATCCGGGTCACCATGGACCTGGTGCCCAATCACACCAGCAGCCAGCACGCCTGGTTCTCCGCGGCGCTGAGCGCCGCCCCCGGCAGCCCCGAGCGGGAGCGGTACATCTTCCGGCCCGGCCGCGGCGAGAACGGTGCACAGCCGCCCAACAACTGGACGAGCGTCTTCGGCGGCCCGGCCTGGAGTCGCGTGCGCGAGGCCGACGGCTCCCTCGGCGAGTGGTACCTGCACCTGTTCGCCCCCGAGCAGCCCGACCTCAACTGGGACAACCCGGAGGTCATGGCCGACCTCGAGCAGACCATGGAGTTCTGGCTGGCCCGCGGTGTGGACGGCTTCCGCATCGACGTCGCCCACGGCATGGCCAAGGCGCCCGGTCTGCCGGACATGGAGACCCCGGCGGTGGTGCTCAAGCACACCGACGACGATCCCCGGTTCAACAACGAGGGCGTCCACGAGATCCACCGCCGCATTCGCGCCGTGATGGACCGCCACCCCGGCACCGCGAACGTGGGCGAGGTGTGGGTCAACGCCAACGAAGAGTTCGCCAAGTACGTCCGGCCGGACGAGTTGCACCTCGGCTTCAACTTCCGGCTCGCCGAGGTGCGGTTCAACGCCGCCGCGATCCGCGAGGCCATCAGCGAGTCGCTCGCCGCGACCGTCTCGGTGGGTGCGGTGCCGACCTGGACGCTCTCGAACCACGACGTGGAGCGCGAGGTCTCCCGCTACGCGCCGTCGGTGCCCGCCGATGCGGCGGACCCGGGCTATGCGGCCGAACGCGCACTGGGCGTCGGCATCGCCCGAGCCCGAGCGATGGCGCTGGTCGAGCTGGCACTGCCCGGCACGGTCTTCATCTACAACGGTGCCGAACTGGGGCTGCCGAACATCGACCTGCCCGACGAGGCTCTGGTCGACCCGGTGTGGGAGCGTTCCGGCGGCGCCGAGCGCGGCCGCGACGGCTGCCGCATCCCGCTGCCCTGGGAGGGTGACGAGCCGCCGTACGGCTTCTCCTCCTCCCCCGCCACCTGGCTGCCGATGCCGGCCGACTGGGACCGCTTCACGGTGGAGGCGCAGCTGGAGGATCTCGAGTCCACCCTGTCGCTGTACCGCCAGGCGATCGAATTGCGTTACGCCCGGCCGGAGTTCGGCGGCGACACAGTCGACTGGTACGGCGCCCCGGACGGCTGCTTCGCCTTCCGTCTGCCCGGCGGCCTGATCTGTGCGCTGAACGGGACCGACACCCCGATGCCGCTCCCGCACGGCGAGGTGCTGCTGGTGAGCCTGCCCCTGGTGGACGGCAAGCTGCCGGCGAACTCGGCCGCCTGGCTGGTCTGAACTCTGGACTAGAGCACCGAGACGCCGAGCACCGAGCGGCGCTGGTACACCGAACCGTAGCGGGCGTCCACCCGCACCCACGCCGGGCTCACCCGGACGCGGACCGGCTCGTCCGCAGCGATGGCCTCCAGCGGCGAGTCCTCGCCGATCTGGTGTCCGCGCGCATCCCGGACGAAGCCCATCGCGGTGAGCGCGAAGACCGCTCGCATGGTGATGCCGGCGACCTCGCCGGGTGCCTGCGCCGAGGTCACCTCGATGACCTCCTGATCGAGCAGCGACGACGCGGGACCGAGCGCACCCGACTCGGTGCGCGCCACCTCGGTGCCCTTGCGTGCCACCGCGATCAACTCCCGCGCCGGCACATCGTCCAGGTGCACGAAGCCGTTCTCGCCGGGCAGCGCCCCGTGCCAGGCGGCCGGCAGTGCGAAGCCGACCGAGATGGGATCGTCGCCGGCCGCCACCGAGGCGCGCACCGCGCCCAGATCGGCCACCACGTCCGAGGGCGTGACGGTGCCGAACACCGACCGGGTGGCGAGCACGTCGAAGCCGGTGCGCACCCACAGGCCGACGCGGCCGTCGCCGCGCTGCTTGCAGCGCAGCACACCCGAGTCGTCCACCTGGGCGGCGCGGGCGACGAAGGCCGCCACGTCACCCCGGTCGTTGTCCGAGACGGGCGTCAATCCCCGTGCGCCCGAAGGCTTCTCGGCGTCGCCGGCGGCGCTCATCACGCCTCCCGGAGGAACGACTGCAGGTACTCCTTCTCCTCCGGCGGAAGCCGTCGCGGCCGCTGCGTATCGATGTCGAAGGACACCAGCTGAGTGGTGGCGACGACGGCCGGCTTGCTGTCCGGCGCCGCGCCGTACGGGCGCACCTCGTAGCCGACGGTGAAATCGACCGCGCGCACCCGCTCCACGAACATCGTCACGCTGATCGGCGATTCCTCGTGCCGGATCTGCCCCTGGTATTTGACGTGCAGATCGGCCACCAGACAGCCCTTGGCCATCGGTTGGGTCGGCTTGTCCTCGTAGAAGAGCCACGGGATGCGCGCCTCTTCGAGCAGGGTCACCATGCGCGCGTGATTGATGTGCGCGAAGACGTCCATGTCCGACCAGCGCACCGGAACCTGCACCACATAGCCCCGATCGCTGCGATGCCCCTTGTCCTCGAACAGCCTGCGCTCACCGGGAATCCCGGTCTCCTGCTGCGACATGTCGCGCCACCTCCTCGCTACACCACACTACGCAAGGCGCGCACGGCCACCGCGAGGCCCGCGATGCCCGGCGCCTCCGCCGCGAGCACCTCGGCGACGGTGGTGCGCACGCGGCTGAGCGCGGCGCCGCGCGAGGACTCCCAGTCGGCGATCTTCGCCTCGGGACTCTCGGCCGGCTCGGATGCCGACAGCACGGCCAGCGTCAGCCCGCGGATCAGCGAGTGCAGGTCCTCCCGGAGCGCCAGTCGCGCGAGCCGCTGCCAGTGGTCGCCGCGGGCCAGGGCGGCCACGGCGTCGAGCAATTCGTCGATGGCGAAGTGCTCCAGCACCGCGAAGGCCAGATCGCCGACCTCCTCGGTGTCGCGGTCGGCGATCTCCGCGAGGTCGATCACGTCGAGCAGATGCACCAGGTACGGCGCCCGGGCCACCCGCCAGGCGATGTCCTCGTCGGCGCCCGCGTCGACGAAGCCGGTGGCCGTCGTCTCGATCGCGGTGGCGATGGTGGGCCGCGCCCAGGTGTCGATGAGCGGGGTCAGGCGCTCGATGTCGCGGTAGCGGCGGACCTCGGCGGCCACCGCCAGCGGCTGCGGCCGGTTCTCCAGGAACCAGCGGGCCGCGCGGCCGGTGAGGATCCGCACCCGCTGCGTCATGGCGTCGAGGATCTCGGTGCGCAGGCCACCGGCCCCCTGTCGCGGCGAGCGGAGCACGGCGATGCCGTCGGTGACCCCGAAGACCGCCGCGACGGCGGCGTAGGCGCGCGCCGCCTCCTCCACGGTGGCCGTGGTGGCCTCCACCGTCTGCAGCAGATAGGTGATGCCGCCGTCGTCGACGATCTGGTTCACCAGCCGCGTCGCGGCGATCTCCCGGCGCAGCCGGTGCCCGCAGATCGGTCCGGCGAAGCGGGCCCGCAGCGGCTCCGGGAAGTAGTCGCGCACCAGCGGATCGAAGTAGTCGGCATCGAGCAGCGGCGAGGTCAGCAGCTGCGCCTTGGCATCGAGTTTGACGTGCGCCATCACCGTCGCCAGCTCCGGCCGGGTCAGCCCGCGCTGCAGCGGCCCGGCGCGCCGCTCCAGCAGCTCGTCCGGTTCCGGCAGCGTCTCCAGCGCCAGATCGACGCCCCGCGCGGCGAGCCGCTCCAGCAACCGGGCGTACAGATCGGCCTCGTCGTCCGCGCGCCCGCGAGCCAGGCCCAGTTCACAGTTCTGGGCCACGTTGTCGGCCAGCACCAGCGCCCCCACCTCATCGGTCATCGACTCCAGCAGACCGGTGCGGTCGGCGGCGGCCAGGGTCCCGGCCGAGATCTGCGAGTCGAGCAGGATCTTGATGTTCACCTCGTGGTCGGAGCAGTCCACACCCGCCGAATTGTCGAGCGCATCGGTGTTGATGCGCACCCCCGACAGGTCGGCCTCCACTCGCCCTCGCTCGGTGACGCCCAGGTTGCCGCCCTCGCCGACGACGGTGGCGCGCAGGGCGTTCGCATTCACCCGCACCGCATCGTTGGCCTTGTCGCCGACCTGGGCGTCCGATTCGGTCGAGGCCTTGATGTAGGTCCCGATGCCCCCGTTGAACAGCAGATCGACCGGCGCGGTGAGAATCGCCCGGATCAGCGCCGGCGGCGCGAGGGCGGTCACGTCGTCCGCCAGTCCGAGCGCCCGGCGCATCGGGTCGCTGACCGCGATCGACTTCACCTCGCGCGACCAGACACCGCCGCCCGCGCTGATCAGACCGGTCCGGTAATCGGCCCACGACGAACGGGGCAGCGCGAACAGCCGCTGCCGCTCGGTGTAGCCGGTCGCCGCGTCCGGATCCGGGTCGACGAAGATGTGCCGGTGGTCGAAGGCCGCCACCAGCCGGGTGCACGGCGACGCCAGCATGCCGTTGCCGAAGACATCGCCGCTCATGTCGCCGATGCCGACCGCGGTGAACTCCTGCGTCTGCGTGTCCACACCGAGCTCGGCGAAGTGCCGCTTCACCGATTCCCAGGCACCGCGCGCGGTGATGCCCATCGCCTTGTGGTCGTAGCCCACCGAACCCCCGGAGGCGAAG
>CAZEOP010000103.1:0-11036 GCA_964513715.1 uncultured Gordonia sp. | reverse complement strand
CGGCGGACTCGCCGACAACACCGCGATCTCGCAGGCGGTCCAGGCCGGCGCCGACACCCTCTACGTCCTGCCCTGCGGCTATCCGTGCACCCTCACCGCACCGCCGACCAGCCCGCTGGGCACCGTTCTGCAGGCGATGACGCTGCTGGTGCATCAGCGCCTGCTGCACGACATCACGCTCTATGCCGACCGCGCCGAGCTGATCGTGCTGCCGACACCGTGCCCGCTGGCCGTGGGACCGCTGGACTTCGGCCGCGCCGGCGAGTTGATCCGCCGCTCCCACGAGGACGCGGTGGCCTTCCTCGCCGTCGACGGCGGACGCCGCCGCAATCCGGCCGCGCACATCGGCATGCACACGCATCCGGCCGCCTGACGCACCCGGCCACCCTTGACCGCAAGCCCGAACATGTGTTCGACTTGTGGGCATGAGGTGGGCGAGTCAATCGGCGGACGCCGACGACGGCGGTCTGCCCGGACTGGACCGGGCCGGCCTGGTGCGCACCGTGCAGACGCCCGACTTCGAGGGCGTCACCTTCCACGAGGTCCTCGCGCGCAGTGCGCTGAACGCGGTGCCCGACGGCGCACAACTGCCGTTCAAGTACACGGTCAACACCATGCGCGGCTGCACCCATGCCTGCCGCTACTGCTTTGCCCGGCCCACGCACGAGTACCTCGAGCTGAATCCGGCGAACGACTTCGACTCGCAGATCGTCGTGAAGCTGAACGTCGCCGCCGTGCTGCGCAAGGAACTCCGGCGACGGTCCTGGCGGCACGAGACCGTCGCCTTGGGCACCAATACCGATCCCTATCAGCGCGCCGAGGGCCGCTACCGCCTGATGCCGGGCGTCATCACGGCGCTCGCCGAATCCGGCACGCCGATGTCGATCCTCACCAAGGGCACGCTGCTGCGCCGCGATCTGCCGCTGCTGCGGGCGGCCCGGCAGTCGGTCGACGTGCACATCGGCGTCTCGCTGGCCATGCTCGACGGTGATCTGGCCCGCGAACTGGATCCGGGCGCGCCGTCGCCCCGGGCCCGGCTGGAGCTGATCTCCGCGCTGGCCGACGCCGGCTTCGCACCGCATGTGATGGTGGCGCCAGTGCTGCCCCACCTCACCGACTCCCCCGAACAGCTGGACGCGCTGCTCGGCGCGCTCGCCGGGGCCGGTGCCGACCGGGTCACCGCCATTCCGCTACATCTGCGCGGCGCCACCCGCGGGGTCTATCTGGACTGGCTGACACAGCGTCACCCGGCACTGCTGCGGCACTACCGCGCGCTGTACGGGCCCGGTGGCTACGTCCGGCCCGAGTACTCGGCACGGTTGCGCGAGAAGATGGCGCCGCTCGTCGCCCGGCACGGCCTGACCCGGGCCGCCGAGGGGCCGCCCGAACCGGCCGACGCCGCGCTCACCGCGGCAGGGGCCGAGCCGCTCCGGGACCGCGAGCCGGCCCTCACCCTGTTCTGACGCCAGCGCCGGTTCTGACACCGGCGACGGCCCCGCCTTGCGGAACGAGTCAGCAGGGCGGGTTGTATGCGACGCCCGGAACGTAGGTGCTCCACTCGTCCTCGGTGATCTGGGTGCCGGGCCGCTCGCACTCGCGCTCGATCAGGCCGTCCGAGTCCAGCCGCCATGCTTCGATGAAGCCGTCCTGGCCGGAGGCCAGGATCGCATCGGCGCCGGTGAAGCGGACATCGAAGACCGTTCCCGGGAACGAGCGCAGCACCACCTCGCTGCGGGCGCCGCCGTCGTCCAGCGACCACACCCAGATCTCCGAATTGCCGCCGCCGGCGACGATGCGACGGCCGTCCGGCGAGAAGCCGGCGCTGTACAGCTGCCCGGCCGGGCCGGTCATGGTCGCCACCCGCCGCGGGGTCTCCGGATCGCCGATATCGGCCACCGCGGCGGACTTGTCCTCGGAGGTCGCCACGATTCGGTTCCCGTCACCGGAGAAACGCACCGCGAGCGCCGAGCCGTCGAAGGTCAGCGGATCGGGGTAGGCGCGCGGCCGCGCCGGATCGCTCAGATCCAGCAGGCGCACCCGGCCCGCATTGGTGGCCACCGCTGCGCGCTTACCGTCCGGGCTCAGCGAGGCCCACCAGACACCGCTGCCCGAGTCGAAGCTGCCGACCACGCGCGGCTTCGTCACATCGGACGCGTCGATCACCGTCAGTTCACGCTGATCGGTGCCGCCGGTCACGGCCAGCCCCGAGGCGGCGCTGTAGTCGACGGTCTCGTTCAGCCCGTTACCTGCCGGCACCGAGCCGACGATCCGCGGCGCGGCCGGATCGGTGTAGTCGGCGAAGTACACCGTGCCCGACACCGAGCCCATCGCCGCATGCGCGCCGTCCGGGGTGATCACCACCGCGCCCGAGAACACCTCGCGCCCCGGCGGCGGCAGGTCCGGTCCGCCGCGTCGCAGACCCTGCTCGCCCGGCAACCACTGGGTGATCCGGCCGTCCACTTCGGTGTCGGCCGCCAGCAGCCGATTCGTCTGCGCCGCCATCGGAATCTGGAAGACCGTCTTCTTGCCCACCCGGGTGGTGTCGATGGTCGGCGGCCAGTCCTGCACCCGGCCGTCGTCGCTCGCCGACACCACATGATCGCCGACCATGACGACCGAGGCCGAGTTCGCCGGTGTCGGCAGCACCCGCGGCGTGGCCGTCCGATCATCCAGCCGATACAGCTGAATGGTGTTGTCGGCACCCGAGCTGACCAGGGTTCGCCCGTCGTCGGAGAGACCCACCGAGCTCACATAGCTGGTGTGCCCGTCCAGATCCGGGAGCCGGTCCGGCGCGGCGGGATCGGCGATATTCCACACACCGATGGTCCGGCTGCGCAGCGCGCCGATCAGTTCCTTGCCGTCCGGGGTGTAGACCAGCCCCTGCGCCAGCTGATTGTCGCGCCAGCCCAGATCGATCGCTCCGGTCGAGCGGAGCCGGTCGCCGTCCAGTGCCCACAGGTCGATCCGCCGGTTCACGGTGCTGGATGCCAGCGCGCGGCCGTCCGGCGAGAAGGCGACGGCACCCGAGACGGTGCCCACCTCGCCGGGAACGGCCAGTTCACGCCAGCCGGCGCCGTCGCGCCGCCACACCTGCAGGCCGGTACCCAGGTTGGCCGACGCCAGGTACTCGCCATCGCGACTGAGGGCCAGCGCATTCGCGTCGCCGCGGACACCCGGCAGCGGCTTGCCCCGCACCGGCCGGCCGGGATCGCTGACGTCCCAGGAAGCGATCTGCTGGTGACCGCCCAGCAGCAGGGTGCGACCGTCCGGCGTCAGCGCCACACCGCCGAGATGCTCGTCGGCGCCGTCGACCGCCCGGAAGTCGGCGAGCTGTTCGACGATGCCCGGCGAATCGGCCCCGCCGGCACCCAGCCGAAAGAATCGGACCTGGCCGCTGCTGCTGGCCGCGGCCAGCAGCGAACCGGCCCGGGACAGCAGCAACGAGCCGCCCGCACCGGAGAACCGGTTGGGCACGCCGTCGGCGAGGGTGTCGATCAACGTGGACCGCGCCTCCACGGTGGCGGCCTGCTGGTAGGCGATCATCGACAGCTGCGCGGCGAGCATCGGATCCCGGCCGACCAGCTGATTGGCCTGGATCGCGAGCTGCCGGCTGAGCGTCTCGTTGCGGGATCGTTCGGCGTCGTTACGCTGGCTGATCGCGTTCACGCCCGCGATCACCGTGGCCACCGCGGCCATCACCGCCACCAGTCCGAAGATCGCCGCCGACCAGGCCACCCGATGCAGCTGCCGGCTGCGCCGCCGCTCGGCCGCATCGGCCTCGGCGACCCGGGCTCGGCCGGCGTCCAGGAAGTCGCGGCCCACGCTGTCCAGACCGGCCCCCGAGTTCTGCTCGGCGAGCGGGGCGAACATCTCCAGCCGGGACCGGCCCGGCAGCAGATCGGCCGGCCGGCCGTTGGCCTCCCAGGGTTCGGTCAGGCTCCGCAGGCGGCGACGCAGCAACAGCCGTTCGCGGTCGGCATCGATCCAGGCGGTCAGCCGCGGCCACGCGGTGAGCAAGGCCTCGTGCGCCACCTGCACGCGGGTCGACGACACCGTGAGCAGCCGCGCATCGGCGAAGGCGTCGATCACCTGCCGCGCGTCCTCCCCGGTCACCTGATCCAGGCGCAGGGCGCGCCGGGTCACCGTCTCCTCGTCGACGTTCACCATCTCCAGCAGCAGCCCGCGGGCGGCGGCCTGCTCCTGCGCCGACAGCTCGCCGTAGACCTCCTCCGCGGTCTGCTCCACCGCTCCGCCGATCCGGCCCGTCTTCAGATAGTCGCCGACCGTCAGCCGCCGCCCATCCGACTCCTCCCACGTCGCCCGCAGCGCGTGCGAGAGCAGCGGCAGCACGCCCGCGTCCACCCGGCCACCGGCCGGGGTCAGGTCCTCCAACAGCAGCGCCACCAGATCGTCGTCGACGCTCGCGCCGGCCGCCGCGGCCGGACGCACGATCACCTCGCGCAGCTGTTCCTCGGTCATCCGCGGCACCACCACCTGCGCGCGGGTGAAGGCATCGGCCAGTCCGGGCAGGTCGGTGGCCGGGCTGTAGAAGTCGGCGCGCAGCGCGATCACCGGGACCACGGCGCGGCCTCCGGCCAGCCGGCCCAGCGCCGCCAGGAAGTCGGCGCGGTCGGCCGCCGAGTTCTGCGTCCAGAGCTCCTCGAACTGATCCATCACCAGCAGGCCTGCGCTGTCGGCGGGCAGTTCGGCGACGGCGCTCTCCAGTGCCGCCACCGGGTGGTCGCCGGGCACCATGATCGACGCCGGCCGGCCGGCCAGCAGGCCCCCGGTGCGCGTCTGCCCGATCAGCCCGGCACGCACCAGCGAGGACTTGCCGGCCCCGGAGGCGCCGACCACCACGACGGCACAGCTCAGAATCTCGCGGACGCCGGCATCCTGCGCGCGGCACCGCGCCTCCTGCTGCCGAACCAGGTCCACCATCCGCGCGATCACATCGTCGCGCCCGAAGAATCGGTCGCTGTCGTCCGGGGCGAAGCTGTCGAAACCCCGGTACGGCGAGGCCGCACGGGCCCGGCGCCGCCCACCGCGACGGCCGGTGCGTTCGACGGCCGACCACCACTGTTCCCGCTCGCCCGGATCGCTCACTCCGCAGACCACGAGCACCCGCTCGAACATGTCGCGGCTGGCCCGCGTCGGTGCGTGCTGCCCGGCGAACCAGCCGGCGACCGTCCCGACTAGGGCGTCGGCCTCGGCGGCCACGTCACGCACGCTCAGACCTCTGGCGACACGCAATTCGGTGAGCGCTGAACCGAGCTCGTCACGACTCGTGACAGCCTCCGGACCCAGTGCAACAGACATTCCCCAACCCCTTGTTTGCGCAGGTCGCCGTATCGAAAAGTGTATTGACTTTGACGTTCGGAGCCCGTCCGGTGCCCCCGAACACACCCCGCGCGCCACGATGACCCTAACCCGCCCCCAGTCAGGAGTCCGCTGTGTTCGTCGACGATCAGTCTCCCAACTCGCCGAATCCTCCGAACGGTCCAATCCGCCCGCATCTCGCGCCGGTCGCCGGCCCGCCGCAGCCCGAGCCGCTCGAGCGCCCGAGCCTGTCCGCGCGCGAGGTCGAGGTGCTGTTGGCCTGGCTGCGCGCCGAGTCGAAGGAGGAGGCCGCGCGCATGCTGTTCATCAGTCCGGCGACGGTCAGCACCCACATCATCCGGATCCGCGCCAAGTACGCGGCGGCCGGGCGGCCGGCCAAGCGGAAGGCCGCCCTGTTCGCGCGCGCCATCCAGGACGGCTACACCACGCTCGACGAGTGGTGACCTCTATAGTCGTAGCCATTCGCTGACGACCCGGGAGGCCCCATGTCCGAGTTCATCGACAAGCTCAAGGAGAAGGCCGAAGCCGTCTCCGCCGCCATCGACAACGAGCTGACCGTGCTGGAGGGCGTCGGCGGCGACGATCCCCTGGCCGAGCACCCCGTCACCGACGAGAACGACACCGCAGAACCGGACACCGAGAAGCACGACGACGCCTGAGCGGCGAGCCGGCGGGACTGACGCGGCGGGCGTCAGGCCGGGCGGGACCGGCGGGCCAGCGCCTCGCCCAGCCGCACCATCATCGCGTCCACCGCGAAACGCGGCTTGACGTTCCGGGCCAGCGCCTCCCGGCACTCCAGTACCGCCTCCACCGCGCGAAGCAGATGCTCGGAAGAGGCGTACGAGGCCATCGGCGCCGATGTGTCGGCCGCGCGGTCCGGGTGCAGCATGGTGACCTGAGCCCCCAGTGACAGCGCCAGCGCATCTCGGAACAGTGCCGCCAGATCCACCAGCGCCCGGTCCAGGGTGTCGCGCATGATCCGGGTATGCCGGGCCTTCTGCCGCTTCTCCAGTTCCTTGATCGCGCCGGCGCTGCCGCGCGGTGGCCGGGCGGTGCCCTTGCCGGTGCCGCCCGCCCCGAGCGCGGTCATCAGCTCGGCGAGCTCGGGCTCGTTTAACTCGGCGGCGATCTCGTCGGCCGCCTTCTTGGCCGAGGTCACCAGCGCCTCGCCGGCCGCATACATCTCGCCCTCGCGCGCCGCCGCCCGCGCCAGCCCGAGAGCCTGTTCGCGCTGCTGCTTGGCCCGCTCGTCGGTCGCCAGCCGCCGGGCCCGGCCGATGTGGCCGCCCGCCACCCCCGCCGCCCAGCGCGCCTGCTCGGGATCGACGCCGTCGCGCCGGATCAGCACCTGCGCGATCGCTTCCACCGGCGGCGCGGTGAGGGCGACGTGCCGGCAACGCGAGCGCAGCGTCACCGCGATGTCTTCGGGCGCCACCGACGGGGCGCACAGCAGGAACAGCGTCCGGGCCGGCGGCTCCTCCACAGCCTTCAGCAGCGCATTGGCGCCCTGCTCGGTGAGCCGGTCGGCATCCTCCACGATGACGATCTGCCACCGGCCGGTCGTCGGCCGGCGGGCAGCCAGCTGCACGATCTCCCGGATCTGCGCCACCGAGATGGTCAGGCCGTCGGGCACGATGTGCCGCACGTCGCCGTGCGTGCCGGCCTGCACGGTGGTGCACGCCCGGCACTGACCGCAGCCGACCACCTCCGGGTCGGTGCACTGCAGGGCCGCGGCGAAGCTGGCCGCCGCCACGCTGCGTCCACTGCCGGGCGGGCCGGTGAACAGCCAGGCGTGGGTCATCGACGAGTCGCTGCCGGCCCCGCGCAGATCGGCACCCGGCTCGTCGTCGAACATCGACACCGCGCCGGCCGCAGCGAGCTCCAGATCCGCGGCCACCCCGCGGGCGGCGCCGGCGGCGGCGAGCAGCTCACCGGCGAGCGCGTCCTGGCCGATCAGACCGTCAAAGACATTCGTCACATCTGCCAGGGTAAGCCCCAGTTCAGCGGCGACTTCTCGCGGCAATCCGTTTAACTGTTGCAAGCACCGCCGGTACCGTTGTCCTGTGGTGAGGAATCGGTCGCGACTGGCGAGAGCGGGGCACACCCTGCGCTGGCTGGCGCACACGCCGTGGCCGATCCTCGTGCTGGACATGTTGCGCGCCAACCTGATCGGCGCCCTCTTCACCTTCTGCTTCTTGCGCTTCGGCATGCCGGGCACCGGGATGGCGCTCAGCGAGATCAGCGCGCAGAACCAGCTCTACTTCCTGCTCTATCTGATCTGCGCGATCCTGATCGGCACCTGGGCGTCGGTGCAGCTGTCGATGCCGGTGCTGATCTGGCACCGGCGCCGGTCTCGGCTCGACGACGAGGCCGCACGCCGCCGCGCCATGCAACTGCCGATGCTGATGGCGATGGTCAGCGCCGTGCTGTGGACCTTCGGCGGCGTGCTGCTCACCGGCCTGAATCTGCGGGAATCGCTCGAGGACGCCATCCTCGTCGGCATGGCGAGCGCCCTCGGCGGGGTGGTCACCACGGTGCTGAGCTATCAGCAGTCCGAGAAGGTGCTGCGACCGATCAGCGTCGCCGCCATGGCCAATCAGCCGGAGACCGCCCGGGCACCCGGCATCGGGCTGCGCATCGGGGTGTTCTGGGTCATCACCGTGGCCATCCCGATGATCTTCATGCTGGCCCTGATCACCCTGCAGCGCCTGGACGTCATCGATTCGAGCGCCCAGGACATCCAGCGCACCATCATCTGGCTGGCGGCCGCGTCGATCGTCTTCGGACTGCTCTCCTTCGTCCGGCTGGTGCGCTCGTTCACCGACCCGATCAAGCAGCTCCGGGTGGCGCTCAGCCAGATCCGCGCCGGCAACCTGAACGTGGCGGTGAAGATCTACGACGGCACCGACATCGGCCAGCTGCAGGCGGGCTTCAACGACATGGTGGCCGACCTGCGCGAGCGGCAGGAGCTGCGCGATCTGTTCGGCCGCTACGTCGGTGAGGACGTGGCCCGGCGCGCCATCGAGAGCGGTACCGAGCTCGGCGGCGAGGAACGCTATGTGGGGGTGCTCTTCGTCGACATCGTCGGCTCCACCCGGCTGGCGGTGAACCGGCCGCCGCGCGAGGTGGTGGAACTGCTCAACGAGTTCTTCAAGGTGGTCGTCGAGGTGGTGGGCCGCCACGGCGGCTTCGTCAACAAGTTCCAGGGCGACGCCGCCCTGGCGATCTTCGGCGCCCCCCTCGAGCAGACCGACTTCGCCGGTGCCGCACTGGCCGCCGGTCGCGAGTTGCGGGTGGAACTGGCCCGGCGCCTCGGCGACGTGGACGTGGGCATCGGCGTCTCGGCGGGCAAGGCCGTCGCCGGTCACATCGGCTCCCAGCAGCGGCTGGAGTACACGGTGATCGGCGATCCGGTGAACGAGGCGGCCCGGCTCACCGAGATGGCCAAGGACGAACCGACCCGGGTCCTGGGCTCGGCCCGCGCGGTCTTCCTGGCCAGCGACGCCGAGGCCGATCACTGGCAGATCGGCGAGGGCGTGGAGCTCCGCGGCCGCGGCATCGAGACCCTGCTGGCCCGCCCCGACCTGCTCGAAATCGCCCCGGACGTGATCGTCGACGCCGACAGTTAGCTGCCGTGCCGCTCCAGTTGTGACGCCTCCTCGGCACTGCCGCCGCACGCGGGCAACCTGAACTGCAGAAATGCGCCGGCGGGACCCATCGGCGCGGAACTTACGTCACAGTTGGGATCTGCGCCAGCTCCGGCTGCCGCACTCTGTGGACAGTCGGCCGCTGTCCCCACCCGCATGAATCAGTACTGCCGGGGCCGTCCGCGGCACCCGAGGCTGATCTGCATGGACCTCGACACCCTGCTGGCCGCGCATCACGGCGTCGCGAACTGGCCCGCTCTGCACCGGGCCGGGTTGACCCTGCACCAGTTGCGCCGCGCCCTGCGCGACGGAAACCTGCGACGGCTCCGGCGCTCCTGGTATGCGACACCGACCGCCGACCCGACCGTGCTCGCCGCCGTCACCGCGGGCGGGGTGTGCACCTGCGTGTCGGCCCTGAAACTGCACGGTGTCTGGATTCCCGAAGGCCACCGGAAGGTGCACAAGCGCACCCGGCCCAGCGCGCACAACTCGCTCACGCCGCAGCAGCGGGCCGGCTTCTGCCGACGGTACGGCCGGCCGCTCATCGAATACGGCGCGGTGGACGACGTGCCGACCGCACTGGCCCACGCCATCCGCTGCCTCGACACGGAGGACACCGTCGTGATCCTCGATTCGATTCTGAACCTCGGATTACTGCATCACGACGAGATCGAGCTGGTGCTCCGCTCGGCCCCGCCGGCCGTGGCCGGACGCCTGGATCTGTGCGCACCCGCCGAGGCGGGGACCGAGACGATGGCGCGGCTCCGGCTTCGCGACCGGGGACTGCCGGTCCGTTCGCAGGTGCGCATCCCCGGACTCGGCCGGGTCGACCTGCTGATCGGCGAACGGCTGATCCTCGAGGTGGACGGGCAGGAGTACCACCACACCACCGAGCAGTTCCACAAAGACCGCGAGCGCGACCTGACCGCCTATCGCCTCGGTTATCTCCCGATGCGCATGGCCTACCGCCAGGTGGTCCATGGCTGGCAGGACGCTGTGGAGTCCGTGCTCGCAGTGGTCGAGCGGGGCGAACATCTGACTTTCCCCGCCGCAGCTCCGATCGACGCTCCAACTGTGACGTAACTTCGCCACCGACGACGGCCGACCTGCGGTTTTCCCTTCGGGTCCGTCATCAAGGCCCGCTACGACGTCACAGTTGGAGCGGATGACCACGAATCAGTCGGCAGTCTTCTTGGCCGCAGTCTTCTTGGCCGCAGCCTTCTTGGTAGTCGTCTTCTTGGCCGCGGCCGTCTTGGTCGTGGTCTTCTTCGCGGCAGTCTTCTTGGCCGCAGTCTTCTTAGCGGCGGTCTTCTTCGCCGGAGCCTTCTTGGCGGCCTTCTTGGCCGGGCCGCGGGCGCGGCGATCGGCGAGCAGCTCCATCGCCCTCTCGGGGGTGATGGTCGCGACCGCGTCGCCCTTGCGCAGGCTGGCATTGGTCTCGCCGTCGGTGACATACGGGCCGAAGCGGCCGTCCTTGATCACCATCGGCTGACCGCTCGCACCGTCCGGGCCCAGCTCACGCAGTGGCGGGGCGGCTGCCGCGCGACCGCGCCGCTTGGGCTCGGCGTACAGCTTCAGCGCCTCCTCCAGCGTCACCGTGAACAGCTGCTCCTCGGTGGCCAGCGAACGCGAATCGGTGCCCTTCTTCAGGTACGGACCGTAGCGGCCGTTCTGCGCGGTGATCTCCTCGTTCGACGCCGGGTCCACGCCGACCACGCGCGGCAGCGACAGCAGCTTGAGGGCGTCTTCCAGGGTGACGGTCGCAATGTCCATGGTGCGCAGCAGCGAGCCGGTGCGCGGCTTGGGCCCGGCCTTCTTCGCGGCCTTTTTGGCCACCTTCTTCGCGGCCTTGGCCGGAGCCTTGGTGGCGACGGAGCCGACCTCGTCGAGCGCCACCACTTCCTCGCCGTCGGGAAGCACTCCACCTGGCAGGGCTTCGCCGCCGCCGGTCGGGGTGGGTCCCTGCGGAATCGTGGCGGGTGCGCCCGAGTCGTCGCCGTCCTCATCGTCGTCGGACGGGAGGATCTCGGTGACGTACGGGCCGAAGCG
>CAZEOP010000102.1:0-11090 GCA_964513715.1 uncultured Gordonia sp. | reverse complement strand
CGAAGGATGGTTCCTGAGCCCCGTCGAAGGATGGTTCCTGAGCCCCGTCGAAGGATGGTTCCTGAGCCCCGTCGAAGGACTCGGTCGGCGGGGTGGAGGCAGCCGTCGAGGCGGCGTCGCCGTCGACCACTTCGATCGGGGGCAACTGGTCCTTGCCCTGGGGATCCTCGCTCATGCGCCTTCTAATCGTTCGGGTCCACGGTTGGAATCGCGCGCCGGTTGGCCAATACTGCCGACGCGGCACGCGCCTCCTGCACCACAGACAGGTCGATCTCATGCACGGCGAGCCGGGGGGCCGCACCGTAATCGGCGACCACGCTACCGAAGGGATCTGAGATTCGGCTATGACCTATCCCGGTCGGCGCCGGGCTCGCCGCCACCTCCGGGTCGTCGGGCAGCGCCTGGCCGACGGCGGCCACGAAGCTGCCGCTGTCCAGGGCCCGGGCGCTGGCCAGCAGCTGGAACTGCTCGCGCTTGCCCGGACCGTCGCCCCACGCGGCGGCCACCGCGATCAGTTCGGCGCCGCGCCGGGCCAGCTCGGTGAACAGTTCGGGGAAACGGATGTCGTAGCAGGTGGCCACGCCGACCCGATGCCCGTCGACCGCCACCACCAGCGGCTCGTCACCCGGCGCCACGGTCCGCGATTCGCGGAAGCCGAAGGCGTCGTACAGGTGGATCTTCCGGTAGCCGCGCACCGGCTCGCCGGGCACCGCGACCAGCAGCGTGTTGTAGACGCGACCGTCGTCGGCCGGGGTGAACATGCCGGCGATCACCGCCACCCCGTGCTCGCGAGCCGCGGCGGCCACGCCGGCGGCCCACGGACCGTCGAGCGGCTGGGCCACCGGCCCCAGCGGGACGCCGAAGCGGCACATCATGGCCTCGGGGAAGATCACCAGCTGCGCACCGCCGGTGGCCGCCTCCCCGGTCAGCCGGGCCAGCAGCGCGAGATTGGCCGCCGGGTCGGTCCCCGACGAGCACTGGGCCATCGCGATGCGCATATCCGCCACTGTATCCACCGCCGGGCGCTCCTACTGTGACGTACGACTGCCACACGGCGCCACAGCCGCACCGAATCCCCAGGTCGCAGCCGAGGCGGACCGCACGCGCGTCACAACCGGAGCATCAACCGCCCGGCCGCACCGCCGACCACGGCACGGTCAGCACGTTGTCGACGCTGCGACCGCGGCGGATCCGCACCGGATGGCCCTCCTCGCGGAGCAGCTGCAGCGTGTGACGCCAGCGGATCCGCGGCCCGAACGGCTCGTGCCCGGCGGCCCGGTCCCAGCAGCGGTCGGCGGCCGCCAGCAGCGCGTGCACCGGCTCGCCCGGCACGTTCCGGTGAATCAGCGCCTTCGGCAGCCGCGGCGCCAGGTCGGACGGCCGCTCAGTGTGCGCCGGCGCCCACGACAGCGTCAGCTCCAGCGGCCCGGAGGCATCCAGCAGAATCCAGCACGCACGCCGGCCGATCTCGTCGCAGGTCCCCTCCACCAGAAAGCCGCCGGGGGCCAGCTGCCCCAGGATCTGCGACCACGCGCCGGGCACCTCGTCCTCGTCGTACTGGCGCAGCACGTTGAAGGCGCGCACCAGATGCGGGCGCAGGCCGGCCAGCTCGAAGCCGCCGAGCGCGAAGCGCACCCCGGGCGCCGGCCGCGCCAGCCGGTCCGGGTCGATCTCCAGGCCCACCAGCTGCAGGTCGGGCGCCACCGCCCGCAGACGCGCGGCCATCTCCAGCGCGGTGTCCGGACGCGCCCCGTACCCCAGGTCGACGGCCAGCGGGGCGGCCGCCGACCCCAGCACCGCCCGGATCCGCGGATCGGCGGCCATCGCCCGGTCGACACGGCGCAGCCTGTTCAGATTGGTCGTGCCGCGTGTGATGCGGCCGACCGGACCGGGGCGGGCGGACGGTCTCAGAGGTTCTTACCCACCCAGAACTGGGAGTACTCGGCCTCGGCGCGGAACAGGTCCACCAGGTTGAGCAGCATCAGCTGCTCCAGCTTGGCGTTGACGAAGGGAATGAAGACCTTCACGTCGGTGGTCTTGCGCATGGTGCAGCCGGTGTCGGTGCTCAGCAGCTGCTGCGTTCCGGTGAGCGACCCGGGCCCGGCCGGGATGGAGGCGCGATAGGTGCCCGGCGTCCCCTCCGGGGAGAAGGCATCGAGGGTCTCGACGCGGGTGATGATCAGGTCGCCGCGCATCACCGTCTGCGCGAGCGGCGGCAGCATGTCGCGGGTGATCGCCTGCCGCAGCTCCACGCGCATCCCGTCCGGCCCGGAGGTGAAGTCCGTGAGCTCGGAGATCGGCGTGAGCATGGTGAAGCCGTCGGCCAACTCCTGCCAGTACCGCTCGTCCAGCTGCGCCGCGTGAAGCTTCTCGGCCGGGAAGTCGTACCGCGCCGAATAGCTGAGCCGTCGTGCCATGAGATCTAGCGCGCTCGGGTCGCCGCCGAGATGATCACCACCGGGACGATCACCGGCCCTGCTGGTATTCGACGGTGGCGTCGCGCTCGGCGTCGAGCAGGTGGCGCAGCTGGTCGATCACGGCCTTCTCGATCTTGCCACCGACAAACGGGATCGAGACGGCACAGTCGCCCATGTAGGTGGCGGTGGCCGGGCTGCCGGCGATCGAGACATCGCCGTGGATCTTGGCCGGGGCGCCGGACACCGACGCCGCCATCTGACCGATGATCTGGTCGCCGGCGAGCACGAAGTCGATCGTGCGCGGGATCTCGACGCCGCCCGGGTGCACCGCGGTGACCACCGACGGCAGCTCCTCGGGGCCCACGCCCTGCTTGGTGGTGACCGACACCTGGTTGCCGTCGTGACTGAACGACTCGACGCTGCCCAGCTCCGCATTGGTCGCCTGGATCAGGGCATTCCAGTACTGCTCGCTGCTGATCAGCGCCCACAGTTCCGCGACGCCGAACGGGTAGCTGACCGAATACTCGAAGTTACTCGCCATGGACCAGAGGTTACCGTTATCGGCGTGAGCACCCCGAATCCGACCGGCCCGTTGCTGGCCGAATTCACCACGCTGCGCCTGGGCGGCCCGGCCCGCGCGGTGCGTCGCGCCACCAGCACCGGCGAACTGGTCGCCCTCGTGCGCGAGTGCGACGCCGCCGGCGAGCCGGTGCTGCTGATCGGCGGCGGCTCCAACCTGGTGATCGGCGACGACGGCTTCGACGGCACCGCCGTCGTGGTGGCCACCGAGGGCATCGAGTTCGGTCGCGAGGAGCCGCGCGGCGCCTATGTGACCGCCGAGGCCGGCACCGATTGGGATGCCCTGGTCGCGGCCACCGTGGACGCCGGCTACGGCGGACTGGAATGCCTGTCCGGGATCCCCGGCGCCGCCGGCACCACGCCGGTGCAGAACGTGGGCGCCTACGGCGTGGAGGTGGCCGATGCACTGCGCGCGGTGCGGCTGCTGCACCGCGCAAGCGGCGCGGACCGCTGGGTGGACCCCGCGTCGCTCGGTCTGGCCTACCGGACCAGCCGACTCAAGGGGCGCGACGACGAGGTGGTGCTCGGCGTCTCGTTCTGGCTGAACGACGACGGCCGCTCGGCCCCGATCCGCTACCGCGAGCTGGCCCGCGAACTAGGCGTCGCCGAGGGAGAGCACGCGGATGCGGCGCAGGTGCGCGCCCGGGTGCTGGCGTTGCGGGCCGGCAAGGGCATGGTGCTCGATGCCGGAGACCACGACACCTGGAGTGCCGGCAGCTTCTTCACCAATCCGATCCTGCCCGCGTCGGAGGTGTCCGGGGTGCTGGCCCGGATCGCCGAGCGGGTCGGCGAGGACGTGGCGGTGCCGCAGTTCCCGGCCGGCGACGACGGCCCCGCGGGCCGCGGTGCGGTGAAGCTGTCGGCGGGCTGGCTGATCGAGCGGGCCGGGTTCTCGCGCGGCTTCCCGGGCGACGACGCCCCGGCCCGGCTGTCGACCAAGCACACCCTGGCGCTGACCAACCGGGGCTCGGCGACCACCGCCGACCTGGTGGCGCTGGCCGCGACGGTGCGCGACGGTGTGCGCGACGCCTTCGGCGTGACCCTGCACCCGGAGCCGGTCTTCGTCGGCTGCACCCTTCCCGACTGACGCGGGTCTCGACTGCACGGGTCTCGGCTGCGCGGGTCCTGAGCCTGTCGAAGGGCGACCAGCGGGTTTGGGTCTCGACTGCGCGGATCCTGAGCCTGTCGAAGGGCGACCAGCGGAGGGGGTCAACCGGCGGAGGGAGCTGACCAGCGGGTTTTGGCTTCGCTGATCGAGCGCAGTCGAGATCTCAGAGGCTGGCGAGGAGGTCGTCGAGCAGGCGGTTGAAGCCCGCGGACCGTTCGATGGGCACCATGTGGCCGGCGCCCTCGTAGGTGACGTATTCCAGCAGCACACCGTTGCGGTCCAGCGCATCGGCCATGAAGTCGGCGTGCAGCGGCGGGGTCAGCAGATCTTCGGTGCCCACCACCACGGCGGTCGGTACGCTCAGCGCCTCCAGCCCGGCGACGACGTTCAGCCGGTACATCGCCGAACCCCAGGCGGCCCGCGACTTGGCCGAGCCGCGCGAGATCAGCTCGTCGGTGAAGTCGACGTGCGCCGCGCGCGCCTGCGGCCCGAGCGCGATGTAGTGGGTCAGCCGGCTGGTCATCGAGTTGCTCGGCAGCGGCAGCGGCGTGGACACGAAGGCCCGGGCCACCAGCGGTTTGACCGGCTTGGTAAAGGCCGGCAGGTTGTCCGGGGTGAGCCGCTGCTGCTGCACCACGTCGCGCGCCGTGGTCGAGGTGAGCACGACGGCGGCGATCCGGTCGGCCATCGCCGTTCCGAACCGCCCAGCCCCGAACTGCCCAGCCGCGAACTGCGCCGCCCACGACATGATCGTCATGCCGCCCATGCTGTGGCCCACCAGCACCGCGCGCTTGCCCGGCGGGAGCGTCGCCGCCAGCACCGCCTCCAGGTCCTGGCCGAGGGTGGCGACGGTGACCTTCTTCTTACCCATCTCCGAGACCCCGTGGCCGCGATGGTCGAAGGCGATCATCGGCACCCGCGTGCCGAAGTGGTTCATCTGCGGATTCCAGAATCGAGTGCTGCAGGTCCAGCCGTGGATCATCACGACCACCAGGTCCGACGGATGCTCGGCCAGGTCCAGTGAGGTCTCGACGTGCAGCAGCGTGCCGTCGGCGGTCGGCACCACCGTCGAGCGGGTCAGGTGCCGCGGGTTCACCAGCAGCGGGTCGGGGCCGTCGTCAATCGGCTTCGGGAAGTCGGCCGCCGACCGCACGATGCCGCCCACGACCACCGCCAGCTCACCGGCGACCAGACCGGCCGCGCCCGCACCGGCCCGCAGCGCCCCGCGGCGCGCGGTGGGGGTCAGCAACCGGTCAGCGATCCCCATCGTCGCCCGATTCTCCCGCGTCGTAGAAGGTGTTGGCCTCGCCGATCGCCCGGGAGATCTCGGCATCGAGGGCCTTGCCGAAGGCCTGTTCGACGATGTCGTGCGCCATCGGCCGGACCGTCTGGATCAGCTCGGCCAGTTCGGAGACGGACTTCTCACTCAGGTTCGGCAGGTTCTCGTCGAAGTACTTGTCGGTGATGATCGAGACGAAGCTCTTGGCGACGTCGGCCAGATCCGATTCGACGCGCACCCAGCGATCCAGCAGCACGTCGATCTCGATGCCGCCCTTCACCAGCACCTCGGCGCCCTCCAGCAGTTCCGGGTTGCGCACCGCGAACTGGGTGCCGTCGCCCACCAGCAGCCCGAGTTTCTGGCTCAGCCCGATGGCGCGGTCGCTGGCGTTGAGGGTGCGGCGCAGCTCGGTGATGGTGATAGTGGCCGCCCGCTTGATGCTGCGCAGCCGGCCGGTGCGCGGCTTGTCGCGCAGAACGTGCTCCACCTTCATGCCGTGGCTGGCCGCGATCAGCAGCTCGCTGATGGTGGCGAAGGTGTAGCCGCGCTCGAGCAGCCGGGAGATCAGCTGCAGGCGGACCAGATGCTCCTGCGAGTACCAGCCGGTCCGGCCGCGGACCTCCGGCGGCGGCAGCAGCCCGCGATCCTGATAGACGCGGATGTTGCGAACGCTGACGCCGGAGACCTCGGACAGGTCGGCGATCCGGTATTCGGTCACGCCGGTCCCCCGCCGGCTCGGGTCAGCGACGTCACGGCGCGGCTCACGCCGCCTTCCGGAACCAGGACCTGCCCTGGATCTCGTCCATCCGCGGACGCACCTCGGCCAGGTAGACGCAGATGCCGATCACGCCGGCCAGATAGAACAGACCCCAGAACGACGACAGCAGCGAGCCGGCGCCGAAGAGTGCGGCGACCAGTGTCGAGATCGCCAGCACGGCGACCCAGAACGGCTTGCTCTTGGTGTCGACGGCGTCGAACGCATCCTTGCGAGTCATGATCGCGTGCACCAGGCAGGCCAGGCCGCCGATCACCGTCAGCACGGTGATGGCGAGCAGCAGGTAGTAGATGATCGCGTTCACGACGAGGCCGACACTCACATCGTCCACTGTAACCGCGGCCGGTCCGCACGCTCGGGAGGGGACCGCCGTGGCCGCTGCGACACGCGCCGCCGGCGCCCGCGAGGGCTCAGGCGACGGTCGCCGAGTCGGCGTCCCCGTTCGCGGCGTTCTCGTTGCGGAAGGAGTCGTAGATCTCCAGCAGCATCTGCTTCTGCCGCTCGTTGATGGAGGTGTCCACCAGCAGCGCATCGCGCACCGGGCTGGCCGGCCGCTCCTCCAGGATCCCGGCCCGGACGTAGAGCACCTCGGCCGAGACCCGCAGCCCCTTGGCGATCTGCGCCAGCACGTCGGCCGACGGCTTGCGTAGGCCGCGCTCGATCTGGGACAGATACGGATTGCTCACGCCGGCCCGGTCGGCCAGCTGACGCAGCGAGACCTGGGCCGACAGCCGCTGCGCCCGGATGAACGCGCCGATGTCCTGGGCGGCCGCGGCCACCGCGCTCTGCGCGTCGTCGTCCGGTGCGCCGTGCGCCGGCACCTCGACTCGTTCCTGTTCGTTGCTGCTCACCGGTTCCGCCCTTCCTCTGCCGTCAAGTATCCCGAACCTGCGCTAACAAATGCAAGCAGGGTCCACTTACGGCGGGATCAGTGGAACAGCAGCACCGAGACGGTGTAGATGGCCAGGCCGGCGAGCGAGCCCACGACGGTGCCGGTGATGCGGATGAACTGCAGGTCCCGGCCCACCTGGAGTTCGATCTTGCGGCTGGTCTCCTCCGCATCCCAGCCGCGGACGGTGTCGGTGATCACCGAGATGATCTCGGTGGAGTAGTTTTCGGCGACGTGCCGGGCGGCCCGGGCGATCCAGCCGTTCATCTTCTCCTGCAGCGGCTGGTCGTCGCTGATCCGCACCCCGAGGCGGATCACCGCGTCCGACAGCGAGACGCGCAGCGTGGAGTGCGGGTCGTCGAGCATCTGCTCGATCACCGCCTTGCCGGCCGCCCAGGCGGTCGACGCCGCGCCGGTCACCTCGTCGCGGCCCAGCAGCTCGGTCTTGATGCCCTCGAACTTGGCGATCATCGCCTCATCGTTCTGCAGATCGTCGGCGAACTGGCGGACGAAACCGTGCATCGACCGGCGCAGCTCGTGCGCGGGATCGGCGCGCACCTTGTAGGTGAACTCGGTGAGCTCCTTGTAGATCTTGTCGCCCAGCAGATTGTTGACGAACTTGGGTTTCCAGCTGGGGCCCACGTCCTGGTCGACGATGCGGTCGATCAGCCCCTGGCTGCCCAGCGCCCAGTCGTGCGCGCGGTCGCACAGCAGCTGGATCACCGGGTCCAGCCGCTCCTCGTCGACCAGTTGCTGCAGGATCCGGCCGGCCGGCGGCGCCCAGAGCGGCTCGGCCGCCCACTTGAGGACCGCCTGGATGAACTTCTCGATGTCGTCGTCGTTCAGCATCTCCGAGACCAGACCGATGGCCCGGGAAGCCTCGGCGTTCACCTGATCGGCGTGCGCCGGGTCGGCCAGCCAGCCGGACACCCGGGCCGGCAGGTCCAGCGAGAGCGCACGCTCCTCGATCACCTCCGGGGTCATGAAGTTCTCCCGGATGAAGCCACCCAGCTGATCGCCGATCTCGTCCTTCTTGCGCGGGATGAGCGCGGTGTGCGGAATCGGCAGACCCAGCGGATGCCGGAACAGTGCGGTGACGGCGAACCAGTCGGCCAGCGCACCCACCATGCCGGCCTCCGACGCGGCCCGCACATAGCCCACCCAGGCGGCCACATCCGCCCCGTCCCGGTGCTCCAGCCACCTGGTGAACAGGTACACCGCCGCCGCGAAGAACAGCAACGACAGCGCCAGCAGCTTCATCTTGCGCAGGTTCGCGATGCGCTCGGCGTCCGGTTCGTCGAGGCCGGCCGGGGCGCTCGACGCCGACGAACGGGGTGACAGGCTGGTCGTCATCGAACCAGTGTCGCGCATGACCGATTAACCTGGCCACGTGATGGCATCAGCACCCGGCCGCTCCAGCGCCGCGCGGGCCGCAGTGAACGCGGCCGCGACCCTCACCCGGGAACTGGAACAGCGGCTGATCGGACCGGCGGTCGACGCCGTCGCCCCCGACGGGCGCAAACAGCGCTGGGCCGAGCACAAGGAGGCGCGGCGCGGAGAGCTGATCGCCGGGACCATCGACGCGGTCCGCGCACTCGGCCCGGACGCGGGTATGGACGAGGTCGCCCGGCACATCGGCATCTCCAAGACCGTGCTGTACCGGTACTTCGGCGACCGGAGCGATCTGGCCGGCGCGGTGGCCGAGAGCTTCATCCAGACGTCTCTGATGCCGCAGCTGTCCGAGGCCCTCACCGACGACCTCGACGACTACGAGCTGGTGCGGACGGTGATCGGAATCTACGTCCGGATCGTCACCGCCGAGCCCAGCCTGTACCGCTACTGCGTCTCCACCGACCGCAGCAGCCCCGGCGTGCTGGCCACCGCGCAGCACGTCTTCACCGGCGCCATCGAGTCCACTCTGCGCAGCCGGCTGACCGAGCGCGCGGCCGACACCGGCGGCTCGGTCACCTGGGCGCTGGCGATGGTCGGCGGGGTGGAGACCGCGGTGGGGCGCTGGCTGGATCACCCGCACACCGACGTCGGCCGGCTCGCCGACGAACTGACCATGCTGCTGTGGGGCGGCGTCGCCGGGATCATTCACGCCGGCGGCTCGCCCGCCCGATTCACCGCGCAGCCACCCACCATTCCACCGATCTACGAGGAGACGACATGAGCAGACCGACCGCGCTGGTCACCGGGGTGAGCCGCGGTGTCGGCAAGGGTGTGGCCGCCGCGCTGCGCGACGCCGGCTGGGACGTGTACGGGACCTCCCGTCGCGGGACCGGACCCGACGGCATCGTCGCCCTGGCCTGCGATCACACCGACGACGACGCCGTCGCCGCCGTCTTCGAGCGCATCTCCTCCGAGCGGGGGCGGCTGGACCTGCTGGTCAACAACGTCTGGGCCTCGCCGCGCGGCTTCGCGGGCTTCACCGAGAAGTTCTACGAGCGCCCGATCAGCGACTGGGACACCCTGATCACCGTCGGCCTGCGCGCGCACTACGTCGCCTCGGTGCACGCCGCCCAGCTGATGGTGCCGCGCGGCTCCGGGCTGATCGCGTCGATCTCGTCGTTCGGCAGCCGCGGACATCTGCACTCGGTGCTGTACGGGATGAGCAAGGCCGCCATCGACAAGATGAGCTTCGACATGGCCCACGAGCTGGCGGGCACCGGGGTTTCGGCGGTCTCGCTGTGGCCGGGCATCGTGCGCACCGAACTGCTGCTGTCGGCGGGGATCACCGAGTTCGCCGGCTTCCCGCTGACGGAGGCCGAGGATCCGGCGTTCATCGGCCGGGTGATCGAGGCGCTGGCGCGCGATCCGCGCCTCCCGGAGCTCTCCGGCCATACCCTGGTGACCGCGGAGCTCGGTGCCGACTACGGCGTACGCAACGACGACGGCAGCGCACCCGCCTCGCATCGTTCGGCGTTCGGCGGCGGCGGCCTGTTCCCGCCGGCCGGCGTCTGACCACACGTCCGGGACCCACTGCTTCCGGACCAGACACAGCCGGAGGGGCGGACGAGTTCATGGGCAAGAAAGACGGAGATCTCGGGTACGACGGTGCACCGTGGTCGACGGCACCCGAGCGGGCGCTGCGGGTGAGCACGACCGGACCGATCGCCGAATTCGACGCCGCGTCGACACCCGGCTTCGACGGCACCCGCGAGGACGGTGAACGGCTGCTCGCGCAGCTCGGCGAGGAACTGGCGGAGCTGCAGGAACGGCTGTTCGCCGAGGGCCGGTCCGGCGGCCATCGCAGCGTGCTGCTGGTGCTGCAGGGCATGGACACCGCGGGCAAGGGCGGCATCGTGCGGCACGTCGGCGGCCTGATGGATCCGCAGGGCCTGAGTGTCCGCGGCTTCGGCAAGCCGACGGCCGAAGAGCTCTCGCACGATTTCCTCTGGCGTATCCGCAAGGCGCTCCCGCCGGCCGGCCGCATCGGCATCTTCGACCGCTCGCACTACGAGGACGTGCTGCCGGTGCGGGTGCACAATCTGGTGCCCGAGGCCCAGTGGCGCGGCCGCTACGAGCTCATCAACGAGTTCGAGCGCGAGGTGGTCGCGGCCGGGACCACCGTGATCAAGTGCGCGATGGTGGTCTCGAAGGCGGAGCAGAAGGCCCGGCTCGCCGAGCGCCTGGAGCGACCCGACAAGTTCTGGAAGTACAACCCGGGCGACATCGACGAGCGCGCCTACTGGGACGACTATCTGGCCGCCTACCAGGAGATCTTCGATCGCACCGATACCGATGCGGCGCCGTGGTACCTGATTCCGGCCGACCGCAAATGGTTCTCCCGGCTGGCCGTGGCCACGCTGCTGCGCGATGCGCTGGCCGGGCTCGACCTGGGCTGGCCGCCGGCCGACTTCGACGTGGCGGCCGAGAAGAAGCGGGTGGCCGCGCTCGACGGCTGAGCGCCGGTCCGCCGGTCGCTCCCCCGGTCGGTCGCCCCCCCAGAGAACCACTCCGGCCCCGCACCTATTTCAGGTGCGGGGCCGGAGGTTGCTGGTCAGGCTCGCCGGCGGGGCGAGCCGAAGATCACTTGGTGG
>CAZEOP010000101.1:0-11275 GCA_964513715.1 uncultured Gordonia sp. | reverse complement strand
CCGGAGGTGATCTGACCAATGAAGGTGCACAAGGGTGACACCGTGATCGTCATCGCGGGCAAGGACAAGGGCGCCAAGGGCAAGGTCATCGAGGCCTACCCGCGGCGCGAGCGCGTCCTCGTCGAGGGCGTCAACCGCATCAAGAAGCACACCGCGGCCTCGGCCAACGAGCGCGGTGCCGCGTCCGGCGGGATCGTGACCCAGGAGGCCCCCATCCACGTCTCGAACGTGATGGTCGTCGACTCCGAGGGCAACCCGACCCGCGTCGGTTACCGGATCGATGAGGAGAGCGGCCGCAAGGTGCGCATCTCCCGCAAGACCGGGAAGGACATCTGAACATGACCAGCACTGAAAAGGTCCAGCCGCGCCTGAAGACTCGCTACCGCGAGGAGATCAAGGGCAAGCTGAACGACGAGTTCCAGTTCGCCAACGTGATGCAGATCCCGGGCGTCGTGAAGGTCGTCGTCAACATGGGCGTCGGTGACGCCGCCCGCGACGCCAAGCTGATCAACGGCGCCGTCGCCGATCTGGCGCTCATCACCGGTCAGCAGCCGGAGATCCGTCGGGCCCGCAAGTCCATCGCACAGTTCAAGCTGCGCGAGGGCATGCCCATCGGCGCCCGCGTGACCCTGCGCGGCGATCGCATGTGGGAGTTCCTCGATCGCCTGGTGTCGATCGCCCTCCCGCGTATCCGCGACTTCCGCGGCCTGAGCGACACGCAGTTCGACGGCAACGGCAACTACACCTTCGGCCTGAACGAGCAGTCGATGTTCCACGAGATCGATATCGATTCGATCGATCGCCCCCGCGGCATGGACATCACCGTCGTCACCTCGGCCACCAACGACGAGGAAGGCCGCGCGTTGCTGCGTGCCCTGGGCTTCCCGTTCAAGGACTCGAACGCGAAGGACAACTGACATGGCAAAGAAGGCTCTGCGGATCAAGGCCGCCAAGAAGCCGAAGTTCGCGGTGCGTGGCTACACGCGCTGCAACAAGTGCGGTCGCCCGCACTCGGTGTACCGCAAGTTCGGCCTGTGCCGGATCTGCCTGCGCGACATGGCGCACGCCGGCGAGCTGCCGGGCGTGCAGAAGTCGAGCTGGTGACTTTCCGCCGCTAAGGCGCAGCACGACGAAGAACTCCGCCTCCCCGTTCCAGGGAGGCGGAGTTCTTCGTCTATCTTTTGTTCCGCGGCTCAGCCGGCGAGGTCGGAGAATTCCTGCCTGCGGCGGCCGGCCAGCAGGTAGATCGCCGGGAGCACGCCCATCGAGTTCACCAGCGACAGGCCCAGGCCCCACAGCCACTTCGGGCCGCGCACCTCGTCCTTGGCGCGGGTGGCCAGATCGCGCCCGGCCCACAGCCGCATCCCGGCGTCGACCGCGGCCGCGCCGATGATGGCGCCGCGCTGGGTGCTGGTGAGGTCGTTCCACTTCTTCTTGGCCATGTCTGCTCTCCGGTCGTCGTCGGGTGTCGGGCCCAGGCTACCTGCGGGACACTCCGGGCGTGTGACGACGATGAGGCAGAACGCCGGGCGGGGGCCGGCGGGACTTTGGCCTCAGGCCGCACCGCGGCCGGCTTTGTAGCGTGGATCACAGACGGACGTCGCCCAGAGGTGTCCGGCGGGAGGATCGGTGATGAGCGAACAGAGCAGTGGGGAACCGCGCGAGGTTCGGTGGGTGCGCGAGCTGGGTGAGCTCGGTCTGGCCGATGCGCCGACCGTCGGCGGCAAGGGCGCCAACCTGGGCGAACTGATCCGCGGCGGCTTTCCGGTACCCGGTGGCTTCGTCGTCACCAAGGACGCCTATCTGGCGGCGATGGAGGCCAGCGGGCTGCGCGACGAACTCGCCGACCGGGCCCTGCCGCCGCCGGGGATTACCGAAGCCGAACTGCTGGCGCTGGCCGACGACCTCCGGGACCGGGTGTCCGGTGCGATGATCCCGGACGAGATCGCCGATGCGATCCTCGGCGCCTACCGCGCCCTCGGCGACGACCCCCGGGTCGCGGTGCGCTCGTCGGCCCCCGCCGAGGATGCCGCCGACACCTCCTTCGCCGGAATCCACGACAGCTTCACCGATGTGGCGGGTGCCCGGCCGCTGCTGCACTCGATCGTGCGCTGCTGGATGTCATTGTGGTCGGCCCGGGCCATGACCTACCGCCGGGTGCAGAACGTGACCGAGGAACCGTCGGTGGCGGTCGTCGTGCAGCTGATGGTCGACTCGGTGAGCGCCGGGGTGATGTTCACCGTGGAGCCGCTCACCGGCGATGCCGGGCGCATCATGGTCGAGGCTGCCCGCGGGCTCGGCGAGGTGGTGGTCGGTGGACAGGTGGAACCGGACACCTACCTGGTGAGCAAGGCTCCGCCGCGCGCGGTGATCAGCGCTCACCTCGGTGCGCAGGAGTTCCAGTTCGTGGCCGGGGAGAGTGCCGCGGAGGTTCCCGAGGCGATTGACGCGGCCGACCGCGGGCGCCGGGTACTGACCGATGAGCAGGTCCTGGCCGTCGCCGATCTGGGCGTGCGCGCCGAGGAGCACTACGGGGTGCCGCAGGACATGGAGTTCGCCTTCTGCGTGCCGCCCGGCGCGGGAGCTTCGGGCGCGGGCGGTGCTCCAGAGGAGTTGGACCTGTACATCGTGCAGTCGCGGCCCATCACCACGCTAGACGGGCCGTCGCCGGTCGCCGAGACCGGACAGGCCGGGGGCGGCCGGGTGCTGGTGTCCGGACTGGGCGCGAGCCCCGGGGTGGCCGGGGGCCGGGTCCGCATCCTGCGCGAGGTGTCCGACGCGGCGAGCCTGAACGACGGTGACGTGCTGGTGGCCCCGATGACCCGCCCGGACTGGCTGCCGGTGCTGCGCCGGGCGTCGGCGATCGTCACCGACGGCGGCGGCATCACCTGCCACGCGGCGATCGTCGGCCGGGAGCTGGGCAAACCGGTCGTCGTCGGGGCGCGGGGCGCCACCGGGACGCTGGTCGACGGGGCGCCGGTGACGGTCGACGGGACCGCGGGCACCGTGACGGAGGGGGAGCCCGCGCCGATGGCGCCGCCCTCAGCCGCGGGCGCGCCGGCGGCCGCGGCGGGCCCGGCCCGCGAGATCACCGCGACGCGCGTATATGTGAACCTGGCGACTCCGGATGCGGCGGAGGAGGTGGCGCAGATGGACGTGGACGGAGTGGGTCTGCTGCGGGCGGAGTTCATGATCACCGAGGCGCTCGGCGGTCTGCACCCGGCCCGGCTGCTGGCCGAGGGTCGGCGCGCGGAGTACGTCGAGAAAATGGCGGCCGGGGTGGCCACCATCGCCGCGGCGTTCGGCGACCGCCCGGTGATCTACCGGGCCATCGACCTGCGATCCAACGAGTTCGCCGCGCTGGAGGGCGGCGAGGTGGAGCCGGTCGAAGACAATCCGATGATCGGCTACCGCGGCTGCTACCGGTACCTCCGCGAGCCCGAACTGTTCCGGCTCGACCTCGACGTGATCGAGACGGTCCGGCGCCGGCACCGCAACGTGCACCTGATGATCCCGTTCGTGCGCACCAAATGGGAGCTGGCCGACTGCCTCGCGGTGCTCGATGCGCATCCGCTCGGCCGGGACGCCGGTCTGAAGCGGTGGATCATGGCCGAGGTGCCGTCGGTGGTCTACTGGCTGGAGGAGTACGCGGCGCTGGGCATCGACGGCGTCTCGATTGGCAGCAACGACCTGACGCAGCTGATCCTCGGGGTGGACCGGGACTCGGAGATCTGCAAGGACCTGTTCGACACCCGCGATCCGGCGGTGCTCGATGCGATCGACCAGATCGTCGCGCGGGCCTCGGCGGCCGGATTGACCACCTCGCTGTGCGGCCAGGCCGTCTCGCTGTACCCCGAGCTGGCCGAGCACCTGGTGCGCCGGGGCATCACCTCGGTGTCGGTGACCCCGGACGCCGCCGCGCGAACCCGCCACAACGTGGCCGTCGCCGAACGCGCCATCCTCCTGGACGCCGCTCGCCGCAGACTCGCGGAGTAGCCGGACGCGCAAGAGTCGAACCGTTGTTCCCGGTGAGCAACGAAGCGACTCTGCGTTCCGGCCGTCCGGGCCGAGACCGGACCGGCGTGTCGTGGAACTGCACCGCCGGCCCGTGCGTCTAATCCGGCATGGGGGATTCGGGGAGGCTCGCCGATCGGCTGGCGCGTCACGACGGGGTGATCAGCCGCGAGGCCAGAGACCATCCCGGGTGAACGACTACAGCGCGTTCAAGGCGACTTTCCGCGCCCCGGCGGGGCCGCACGACGTTCAGCCGATCACCGATGACGTCCTCGAATATATCGAGAGCGCGCACGCCGCCGATGCTGTCGGTTACGACGACAAGAGCAAGTTTTCGGTGGAGTGGAAAGGCGCTGTGTTGAAGGAGAAGATCCAGCAGGTCATAGACAACCCGCAGGGAATGGATCCTGACGAAGACAATGACGATCGCGTCGACTTGCTTGGCCTGGTGGACGGGCGAGACATCAGAGTTACCTTGCGGGACACCGGCAAAGGCTGGGTTCCGTGGGTCGTGCATAACGCGCTTCCTCGTGGGAGCCGCAGGAAGTAGCATGGGGCCATGAATGCCGCTGACCAGCAACGGGCCGCCGAAGTGGTGGGCCATCTGCTGCCTCTGGTCCGCGGGTACTGGACGGATCAGGGTGCTGATCGGGTTGATGACTTCCGGGACGCCGGGGAGTTCGGCATGGTCCTTGAGTCGGTACTGATCGCGGCCGACAAGCGCGGTATCGATCTCCCCGCAGCGTGGGTGAGGGCGGCTGGGGAATCTCTGGCCGTCCCTGGCATGTGCCCTCCGGGAACCGACCTCGATCGGTTGCAGCGGATCGTCGCCGGTCGTGTGGCAGCCTGACGGGCAACTGTAACGAGCGTCCCGTCCGGTGCTGCGACTCATGTGCAATCGCCCGGCGGAACGACCGGCACAAGAGCGATGCCCCGGTGGCGGCCGGCCGGATGCGACTCGGTCAGCGGGCCCCGGTCAGCGGGCCCCAGTTAGAGGGCCCCAGTTAGAGGGCGACGGTGAGGAGGACGACGGCGTCGGTGTCGGCGGCCAGACCGTGCCGGGTCGGTGGGATGTCGGTGCGATCACCCGGGTGCAGGGCCGCCTCCTCGCCGCCGGTGCCGTCCGGGCCGTCGGGCACGGTGAGCCGGACCTCGCCGCGCAGCACCTGGAGGGTGGCCTCGCCGGGGCTCTCGTGGTCGTGCAGGGTGCGACCGGCCAGCAGGGCGATCACCGTCTCCCGCAGCCGATCGCCGTGCCCGCGGACCGTCGCCGAGGCCCGGCCGGCCTTCGCGCCGCGCGCCTGCTCCAGCAGTTCGTCGGCCAGGGTGAACAGATTGTTCGTCGTCATACGATCACTTCCTCTCATTCTCACCGCGGGCGATCCCGAAGACGGTGAACAGGCAGGCGATGGCGGCGAAGATCACCAGCAGCGTCAGACCGATCGTGTAGCTGTGCGCCTCGGCATTGTAGGTGGCTCCCATCACCAGCGGCGGGAAGAAGCCGCCGAGGCCGCCGGCCGCGCCGACCAGGCCGGTCACCGCGCCGACGCGGGCCGCCGGGGCGGCCTTGGCGACCCAGGCGAAGACCGATCCGGCGCCCATGCCCATCATCACGGCCATCAGGATGAAGTCGACCGCGGCCAGACCCGTCTCGAGGTCGGGCTTGAAGATCATCCACACCGCCAGCACCGCGGCACCGCCGCAGGAGATCGCGGTGATCAGCCGCGGACCGAACTTGTCCGACAGCATTCCGCCCATCGGGCGGGCGATGACCGCGGCGATCGCGAAGCCCGCGGTGCGCGCACCGGCCGACTTGAGGTCGCTGATGTCGTAGACGTCGTTCAGATAGGTCGGCAGATAGGTGGCGAAGGCGACGAAGCCGCCGAAGGCCGCCGCGTACAGGAACGACATCTGCCAGGTGATCGGCAACTTCAGTGCGTCGGCCAGCTTCGGCAGGGCCGGCTCGGTGCTCGGCGTGAACGACGGTGCATCGCGCATCATCAGCCAGCAGATCACGGCCATCACCACCAGGGCGATCGCCATGATCAGGTGCGTGGGGAAGTAGCCGAACCACTCCCGGAAGCGCGGGGTGAAGAACGCCGACAGGGCGGTGCCGCCCATGCCGGCACCGAAGATTCCGGTGGCGAAGCCGCGGCGGCTGGGTTCGTACCAGTTGTTGACGAACGGGATGCCGGCCGCGAAGCTGGTGCCCGCGATGCCGAGGAAGAAGCCCATCGCCACCATGAACGGGTACGACTTCATCTCGCCGGCCACGGCTACCAGCAGCACGAACGGCGCCGAGATGAGGCACAGCACGGTGAACATCACCCGGCCGCCGAAGCGGGGGGTCAGCACGCCGACCGGGATGCGGCCCAGCGAGCCGACCAGGATCGGCACCGCGATCAGGATCGATTTCTGGGTGGAACTCAGATCCAGCTGCGCCGGACTGGCGTAGAAGACGCCGAGCGGGGCGATCATGTTCCAGGCCCAGAAGGTCAGGGCAAAGGCCGCGGTGGCCAGGATCAGGTTGCGGGTCTGGTCGCTCTTGGTAACGGCCGGGGCCGGTGCGCTGGCGGTAGTCATCATTTCCTCCGGTCTTGCGTGCCCACGGGGGCCCACGCGGACGGCACGGGGTGCGAGCCGGGCACCGTGGTCTTGGTGTCGCGGCTGCGGTAGACGATGTACGGACGGAACAGGTAGTGCAGCGGTGCGGTGAAGATGTGCACCAACCGGGTGAACGGCACCAGGACGAACATGAGCATGCCGATGACGACGTGGATGTGGAAGCGCAGCGGCGCGGCCTCCATCGCCTGAATGTCGGGCTGCAGCACGAAGATCGACCGGAACCACGGGGACACCGTCTCCCGGTAATTCACGCCCTCGCCGTGCGGATCGATCATGCCGATCACGGTGATGTAGGTGCCGGCCACCAGCGCGGCCACCAGCACCAGGTACATCAGCTTGTCGTTGCGGGTCGTCGCGGCGAACACCGGGCCCACGGTGCGCCGACGGTAGATGAGGATCGCGACGCCGACGAGGGTGGCGATGGCGGCGAGGATACCGCCGACCGCGGCGACCCAGTGGTACATGGACTCGGTGATCCCGAGCTTCGCGGTCCACGACTCGGGGATCAGCAGGCCCATGATGTGACCGGCGATCACCGCCAGGATGCCGTAGTGGAACAGCGGTGAGCCGATCCGGAGCAGGCGGGACTCGTACAGCTCGGAGGACCGGGTGGTCCAGCCGAACTTGTCGTACCGGTAGCGCCAGACGGTGCCGCCGATCACCGAGATCAGCGCCAGGTAGGGCAGCACGCCCCACAGGAAGATGTTCATCGCCCGAGAGCCTCCTCGTTCGTGTACAGCGGGAGCAGTCGGCGCGGTGCGCCGCCGCCGATGGTCAGGCCCACCGATTCGGTCGCCGGACCCGCGGTCTGCAGGGCCAGGGCGGCCGCCTTGTCGGCGGGGGAGGCGCCGGGCAGGGTGGCGCACACGGCCACCATCACGTCGGCGTACGGCGAATCGCGCTCGGCCAGCGACAGCCGGATCAGTTCCAGCGCCGGGCGGTTCTCGATCAGCAGCGCGCGGCCGGCCTCGCGGTCCACCCGGGCGGAGAACTCCAGGACCATCGGCAGATAGTCGGGCAGCTCGCCGTGCGTGTCGACCAGGAAGCCGGAGTCCCGGTAGCACTGCTTGAAGGCGCCGAGCGCCTCGCCGCGGCGGCGGGTGTCGCCGTCGGACCAGTAGGTCAGGTACAGGGTCTGGCGCCGGGACAGATCGAAGACGTCGACGTACGACGCCCGCGCCGCCGCCGGATCGACGACGGACAGGTGCTCGAGGAACCGGGTCAGGGCGCGCGTCGCCTCGTCGCGCGGCTGCTCGGCGAGTGCGGCGTCCAGCAGTGGGACGCGGGCCAACAGCTCGTCGTCCGGGTAGCTCAGGCACCAGGAGGCCACCTGGTGGACGATCCGGGAGTCGGATCTCGACTGCGCTCGATCGGCGACGGACTGGGCTCGATCAGCGAGAGACTGGGCTCGATCGCGCCAGCGGGTGGGGGTGCGCATCAGGCGTCCTCGCGCGCGGGGAACATGCCCTCGGGGCTGCCGTTGCCGTCCCAGTTCAACAGGTTCACCCGGCCGCGCAGCGAGTGCGCACCGGCCGGCCGGTCCGAGGTCTGCCGCTGCTTGAGCGCCTGGAAGGTCTCCACCGACACCGGGGTCGGGGTGCCGCTGGCCTCGCCGAACGGCGACGAGGCGTACATGCCCGGGCCGTCCTCGTAGTCGAGCGAGCAGGCCATCTCCTCCAGACCGTGCGCCTGCTCCACATGGGCGGTCGGAATGACGTACCGGTCCTCGTACTTGGCGATCGCCATCAGCCGGTACATCTGGTACATCGTCTCCTCGGTCATCTGCACCGAGGCCGGGATCAGCGGATTCGGTTCGCGGCCGAGCGAGACGTCGCGCATGTACGAGCGCATCGCCGCCAGCTTGCGCAGCACGCCCTCCACCACCGACAGGTCGCCGGCCGAGAACAGTTCGGCCAGGTACTCCATCGGGATGCGCAGCGAGTCGATCGCGCCGAACAGGGTCTCGTGGCTCTCGCCGTCGTGCCCCTGCTCGGTCAGCAGGTCGACGATCGGCGACAGCGGCGGGACGTACCAGACCATCGGCATGGTGCGGTACTCCGGATGCAGCGGCAGTGCCACCTTGTAGACCTTGGCCAGTGCATACACCGGCGAGCGGCGCGCGGCGTCCAGCCAGTCGTCGGGGATTCCGGACTCGCGGGCCGCGGCGATCACCTCGGGGCTGTTCGGGTCGAGCATCAGGTCCAGCTGGGCCTGGTACAGATCTTTCTCGTCGGGCACCGAGGCCGCCGCGGTCACCGCGTCGGCGTCGTACAGGAAGATCCCGAGGTAGCGCAGCCGGCCCACGCAGGTCTCCGAGCACACGGTCGGCTGGCCGACCTCGATGCGCGGATAGCAGAACGTGCACTTCTCGGCCTTGCCGCTGCGGTGGTTGAAGTAGATCTTCTTGTACGGGCAGCCGGTGATGCATTGGCGCCAGCCGCGGCAGCGATCCTGGTCCACCAGCACGATGCCGTCCTCGGCGCGCTTATAGATGGCGCCCGACGGGCACGAGGCCATGCACGACGGATTCAGGCAGTGCTCGCATATGCGCGGCAGGTAGAACATGAACGTCTGCTCGAAGGAGAACTGGATCTTGTCCTGTGACTCCTTGCGGATCTTCTCCACGATCGGATCCAGGTGGCCGAACTCGGTGGTGCCGCCCAGATCGTCGTCCCAGTTGGCCGACCAGGTGATCTTGGTGTCCTCGCCGGTGATCAGCGACTTGGGCCGGGCGACGGGGAAGTCGTCGCCCAGCGGCGCGGTCACCAGCGTCTCGTAGTCGTAGGTCCAGGGCTCGTAGTAGTCCTCGAGCGTGGGCTGGACGGGGCTGGCGAAGATGGTGAACAGCTTCTGCAGCCGGCCGCCGGTGCGCAGCCGCAGCTTGCCGGCCTTGTTCAGCGTCCAGCCGCCCTTCCAGCGGTCCTGGTCCTCGTAGGTGCGCGGATAGCCCAGACCCGGCCGGGTCTCGACGTTGTTGAACCACACATATTCGGTGCCGGCGCGATTGGTCCACGCCTGCTTGCAGGTCACCGAACAGGTGTGGCAGCCGATGCACTTGTCGAGATTCATCACCATCCCGACCTGAGCCATGACTCGCATCAGTAGGTCACCTCCTGGCTGCGCTTGCGGATGGTCGAGACGTTGTCGCGCTGGTTGCCCGTGGGACCGAGATAGTTGAAGGCGTACGAGAGCTGCGCGTAACCGCCGATCAGGTGCGACGGCTTCACCAGCAGCCGGGTCACCGAGTTGTGAATGCCGCCGCGTCGTCCGGTCGCCTCCGACTTGGGCACGTCGATGGTGCGTTCCTGCGCGTGATGCACATAGGTCACGCCCGACGGGATGCGGTGGCTGACGATCGCGCGGGCGACGAAGACGCCGTTGGTGTTGAGACACTCGATCCAGTCGTTGTCCTTGACGTCGATCGAGGCCGCATCCTCCGGCGAGAGCCACGCGGTGGGCCCGCCGCGCGAGAGCGACAGCATGAACAGGTTGTCCTGGTACTCCGAGTGGATGGACCACTTGTTGTGCGGAGTCAGATAGCGGACGGTGATCTCCTTCTCGCCGGTCGGGCCGAGCTTGGGTTCACCGAACAGCCGGTGCATGTCCAGCGGCGGCCGGTACAGCGGCAGCGCCTCGCCGATGTCGAGCATCCAGTCGTGATCCAGGTAGAAGTGCATCCGCCCGGTCAGCGTGTGGAAGGGCTTCTCCCGCTCGATGTTCACGGTGAACGGGGCGTACCGTCGCCCACCGGTCTCGCTGCCCGACCACTCGGGCGAGGTGATGACGGGCACCGGCTGCTTCTGGGTGTCGGCGAAGGAGATTCGCTTCTCCTCCGAGCCCTCGGCCAGATCGACCAGCTTTTTGCCGACTCGCTTCTGCAGTTTCTCGAAACCGTCGACGGCCAGTTCGCCGTTGGTGGTGCCGGAGAACATCAGGATGGCCTCGGCCATCTTCGCGTCGGTGTCGATGGCCGGCCGGCCGTCGCCCGCGCCGCCGAGCATCACGCCGTTGAGGGCGGCCAGCTTCGGGACCTGCGAGGCGATGTCGAAGGTGACGTTCTTGACGGTGAAGCCGAGGGTGTCGGCCAGCGGGCCCACCGACGCCAGCTTGTCGGCGATGGCGGTGTAGTCGCGCTCCACGACGGTGAAGACCGGCATGTTCTTGCCGGGGGTGCCCGGCTCGCCGGTGTCGCGCCAGTCGACGACGCGGCCGTGCGGCTGCGCGATCTCGCCCGGGGTGTCGTGCTGCACCGGGACCGAGACCAGGTCGTGCACCGTGCCCAGGTGGGTCTTGGCCTGCCGGGACAGTTCGCGGGCGAGCAGGTGGAACAGGTCGAAGTCGCTCTTGGCCTCCCACGGCGGATCGATCGCCGGGGTGAAGGCGTGCACGAAGGGGTGCATGTCCGTCGAGCTCAGGTCGTACTTCTCGTACCAGGTGGCGGCCGGCAGCACGATGTCCGACAGCAGGGTGGTCGAGGTCATCCGGAAGTCCGCCGACAGCAGCAGATCCAACTTGCCCTCGGGCGCCTCGTCGCGCCAGCGGACGTCCGCCGGGTGCGGGGTGTCCGGATTCTCGGTGCCCAGCACGTTGTGGTGGGTGCCGAGCAGGTGCCGCAGGAAGTACTCGTCGCCCTTGG
>CAZEOP010000100.1:0-11337 GCA_964513715.1 uncultured Gordonia sp. | reverse complement strand
GAAGGGCGCCGAAGGCACCCTCGTCGTCGACAAGGTCCTGATGTCCGTCGGCTTCGCGCCGCGCACCGAGGGCTTCGGCCTGGAGACCACCGGGGTGGCGCTCACCGACCGCGGCGCCATCGCGATCGACGAGCACATGCGCACCAACGTGCCGGGGATCTACGCCATCGGCGATGTCACCGGCAAGCTGATGCTGGCCCACGTCGCCGAGGCGCAGGGCGTGGTGGCCGCCGAGACGATGGCCGGCGCCGAGACCATGACGCTGGGCGACTACCGCATGATGCCGCGGGCCACCTTCTGCCAGCCGCAGGTGGCCTCGTTCGGTCTCACCGAGGCGCAGGCCAAGGACGAGTACCCGAACGTCACGGTCACCAAGTTCCCGTTCTCGGCCAACGGCAAGGCGCAGGGCCTGGCGGCCACCAGCGGCTTCGCCAAGCTGATCACCAACGCCGACACCGACGAACTGCTCGGCGGGCACCTGGTGGGCGACAACGTCTCGGAGATGCTGCCGGAGCTGACCCTCGCGCAGAAGTGGGATCTGACCGCCAAGGAACTGGCGCGCAACGTCCACACCCATCCGACCATGAGCGAGGCGCTGCAGGAGACCTTCCACGGCGCCATCGGCCACATGATCAATCTGTAGGCGCGGTGCCGGCGGCCCCGCCGGTGAGCGACACGTCGCGGCCCCGGAACCTTCCGCAGGGGATGGTCCCGGGGCCGTCGTCGTCAGGCGTGTCGGTCGTCAGTCGGGTCAGTTGTCAGTTCAGTGGGAGGAGGACGGGCGTCTCCGCACATACCTGGCCGCTATGCGTACTCGTGCCGCAGGCATCGAGGGTGAGTTCGAGCGAGCAGCTGCCGACGAGCCGCTATGTCGGCAACACATCCCGGCGGTATTCCCATCCGATCGCACGTCGAGTCTGAGCGATCAGCAATTCGGGAACATTGGCGTGGTCGTCGCCGAGTTGGATGGTCACACCGTTAAGGGCTGGCTCTACTAGTACGCCTGGTGGCAATGCGGATTCATCGATGTCTACTTCCCAGATACTTGTGTCGAGGTAGGTGAACCAGCCGAGCAGTCCTTTCCAGCGAGGTCCGCGAGCTTTCCTGCGTGCCACGATGTCCCCCAGGGGCGGGAGGTCGACTTGCGGGTTGGGGTGCGCACTGGTTGCGAAGTAGAAAGATCTGGAGAAATCTAAGGAGTCGGCGATGTGAATGACAATTTCGCGGATCTGACGTTCATTTAGAACGAGGTAGTCGCGATCTCGCGGGAGTAAGTGGCGAAGAGGATCAATGATTAGCACAAGCCTACTGTTCGTTCCAGTGAACCCTCCGATTTTGCCGTCAATCTGGAAAGGTGTATCGCCGGGGGTTATTAACCCTATCGTGGACGCGGTGCTGATTTGAACATGCTTCTCCGGGTCGGTCTGCCCCAGTTCCGCCACGATTCTTGCGTTGGCGGGGTCGGATAGGTCGAAGAGCTGCTGCGGGATTCTTCCGCCGTTTTTTGCATACCAGTATGTGTCGTACCAGTCTTGCGGAAAGGTCTCCGGTGCAATTCTATTGAGGCCGTTAATCAGTCTTGCGAGTCGGGCGGCTATAATTTTTAGGTCGAGTTCATCACATGCTAATGTCCCCGACCCGGAGAACCTGTCGAATATCATATCTCATGCACTCATTTAGGGATTTAGTGAACTGATTGGCAGCGATTTGATGAATTCGGGGGAATGTTGGAGTCCCGAGGATATCCGTCAAGTACCAATCGTTCGTCACCACGACGAACGATCCATCCGGACATCGTTCGACGAGCCGCTATGTCGGCAACACGTCCCGGCGGTATTCCCATCCGATCGCACGTCGAGTCTGAGCGATCAGCAATTCGGGAACATTGGCGTGGTCGTCGCCGAGTTGGATGGTCACGCCGTTAAGGGCTGGCTCTACTAGTACACCGGGCGGCAATGCGGATTCATCGATGTCTACTTCCCAGATATTTGTGTCGAGGTAGGTGAACCACCCTAATAAGCCCTTCCAGCCCGGCCCGCGAGCTTTCCTTCTTGCAACAATGTCGGTCACTGCAGGTAGATTCACTTGTGGAATCGGGCGCTCACCCGTGACTTCATACATGACCTCCGAAAAGCTCCATACCCTGGCCAGCAGAATGACTATAGCGCGAATCTGTTCATCAGTAAGCAGGAGCCAATCTTGGTCGAGTGGCAGGCCGTAGCGGCGAGCGTCGATCATAAGGAGAAGATTGCTTGAGGTGCCTGCAAACCCACCGACACGGGCCTCCATTTGAAATGGGATATCGCTGGGGGTTCGCAGTCCGATCCGCGTTCCAGTCCGCAGTTGCGCTGCTGTAACGGGATCTCGTTGCCCTCGCTCAGTCGCAAGCCGAACTATCTTAGGGTCGGATAGTTCAAGCAGCTGCTCTGGGATAGCTCCCTTGTTGGCTACATACCAGTTTGTGTCGTACCACGCTTCAGTAAAGTGCTCTGGTGCAATTCGATGTAACGCGGTCACCATATCCGTGATTCGTACATCAATTCCGGCGAGATCTAATTCATCGACAGCGGATACTCCCGCTCCGTAGAAGCTGTCTGCCTTCATGTCAGGAGACTCCTGGTTCGTTCTGTGTCGGCGGTGTGTAGGTCGGCACGTTGATACACGGCCAGTCCGGCCCGTACTGGGCACGCATCTGATCACACACTGCGCCCGATCTGCGACGTCATGATCCGCGTCCGCGGTCAGCATGTCACGGCAGAGACACCACTCGATGGCGACGCCACCGCCATCATCGCAAAACTCCGTGCCTCAGCGGGGCATTAAAGTGGCACGGTCGGTCGTCGGTCGTCGGTCGTCGGTCGTCGGTCGTCGGTCGTCAGTCGGTGTCGGCGGCCTGCTGCTTGCGCAGGGCGCGCCGGCGCAGCGGATGCGTCACCAGCGGTGACAGCACACTGGCGATCATCAGGCAGATAGCCATGCTCATCAGCGACAGTGCGGCCGAGCCGCCCAGGCTGCCGAGTGCATGGTCCTTGGTGATGTCGCCGGTGAGCGCCACGAAGCCCATCGACCCGGGCACCATCAGCCAGAATGTCGGCAGGAACATCACCAGCACGCTCGGGCGCCCGGGCATATGCGCGTTGACCGCGAAGGCGATGAGCAGTGCGGTGCCCAGTGCGATGCCGCCGGCGAAGGCCGGATTGATCGACGCCTGCTGCAGCAACTCGTTGAACCAGAAGGTGCCGAAGGTGAAGAGGACGATCCACACCCACAGGCGCCGCGGCGTACAGAAGTACAGGATGTTGCCCAGGCCGAAGATCGGGGCCGCCAGCCACAGCACCCACGACGGTGCCTGCGTGGCGGTCAGATCGCGCAGATCCTCCGACGAGACGCCGACGATGTCGATCGCCAGCGCCAGCCCGAAGGCCATCGAGGCCAGCGACATGACGGCGGCGATCAACCGGGTGGAGCCGGCGATCATGTCGCCGGTGGTGAGTTCGATCAGCGCCGTGGTGAGCGCGGCGCCGGGGATCAGGGTCAGCACCGGGATCACCGCGAGCCGCACCGGATCGCCGACGCCCCCGTGGATGGCCCAGAGGGTGATGGCCAGCGCCGACAGGAAAGTCAGCAGGAACGGCATCAACGCTGCGAGGGTGCCCTTGATGCTGCTCCACAGCGAGATCGCGGCGATCGGCAGCGAGACCACGACGGCGGCGATGGTCGCCGGGAAGCTCATCCGGAAGCACAGCGCGAAGCCGAGCGCCATCAGCATGTAGCCGATCACCCGGATCAGCGCGTGCACCGGCGGTTTGGCGGCGGCGATGTCGGCCAGCCGGGTCCGGGCCTCGGCGATCGGCAGCAGCGCCGAGCGCAACTTGTCGACCAGCGACTCGGTGTCGGCGATCTGATCGAAGCGGAAGCTGCCGCCGGTGTTGGCGACCGACACCTTCCCGTCCTCGCGGTTCAGCGCGATGATGTACGTCGCGAAGACCTCGGTCGCGATATTCGACTCGTAGGCGCGGCAGATCTCGTTGATGGTCTGCGTGCTCATCGGGGCCGGGTACGACGAGCGGTTCAGCGCCTCGCCGACGTCGGCGACGAGGGCCAGCATCTCGTCGCCGGCGGGATCACGGTGCCGGTGGTGGGAAACGGTGTCGGTCACGGGTCGCAGTTCTCCTGGGGAAGCGAGGCGGCCCCGGCGCCGCCCACGAGGGCGGCGGTGCCGGGGCCGCACGAGGATGGATCGTCGCAGGCGCCTATTCGGCGTCGACGAACTCCGCCAGCTTCTCCTCGACGCTGTCCTGAATCTTGTGGGCCGTGCCCTCGGCCGGCTTGGCCTTGCTCAGCGCAGCCTTGGCCTTCACCACCACCTCGCCGATCAGCTTGGCCTGCGCGATCGAGACGATGTGGAACTTGCGGTGCTTCTTGAACTTGTGGGTGACGTTGCCCGACAGGCCCTGTTCCACCGCGAGGTCGCTGATCAGGTCGAGCTTGGCCTCGCCGGAGCCCTCGCTGAAGTCGAGCTCGGGCAGGTCCACCCACACGGTGTTCGGGCGCGTGGTCGACTCGAAGATGTAGCGCAGGTTGGTCAGATCGCTCACCGTCTGCCAGAGCGTCTGCGAGGCATCGGGCTTGCCCGGCTCCGGGGTGCGGAACGGCTGCGCGGCGTTGCGGATGATGGAGAACATCGCGGCCACGGCCTGCAGGTTGGTCTCCGGCGGCACCTGGTTGTTGACGTAGTACAGCGCGCGGGCAAAGCGGTCACGCGCATCGCAGGTGCCCGGCAGGGCGTCGTCGCCGCCGAGGCCCTCGAACTTCTTGACCAGCTCCAGCTGCTGATCGTAGGTCGGCGAATTGGTCATCACCAGGTAGTCGCGGCTGTGGTAGATGTCCAGCTTGCCGTCGATGTACTCGAAGATCACCGAGTCGCCGCTGGCATCGTCGAGCGCCAGATGGATGGCCGGATTGCTGCCGCCGGTCGGATCGGCCATCGGGACGACCTGCGGATTGTTCTTCTGCGTCCAGGCCACGGCCTCGCCGACGGTGGCGAAGTTGTCCAGGTAGTACTGCAGCCACACCGACATCGCCAGCTGCGGGCGCGCCGGATCCGGATCGCCGTACTCCGACTCGGCCAGCCACAGGATGTGTCCGGCCAGGCCCTTCTCGTTGATGCCGTCGGAGGAGAGGATGTCGTACACGCCGGCGATCACGCTGCCGTACTTGGCGGTCCACTCGAGCTTGCCCTCGACGCGGTCGTTGCGCTTGATCCCTCGCGGCAGCTTCCAGAGGTTGGTGTGGAGGTCCTGGTGGAAGTCCATGTTGCGGCCGACGATGACGGCTCCGTTGGCGTCGGGCCACATGACACGAGTGCACATGATCGGGGTTCTGCTTTCTCTTGGGGGATACCGGGAAAAGCGAGTGGGCACAGGGCTCACCCCGACTCTTCCAGTGGTGGCCGCAGATTTCTGCGGAACATCGCCGGGCCGCACGAATCGTGCGCCCGATGTCAGGATTCTGTCGACGGCGCCTGGGCGGTGTGGCACGGGCCCCGATCCGGGTGTCACGCCGCGCGGATCACATCGGCTAAGGATTGCCTGAGCTAATTGGATGAACTAGATTCGGTTATATCCGTTTCCGCCGATTGCACCGGAGTGCACCATGATCGCTCGCTTCCGTCTCCTCGTCCTCGCCGTGCTGGCCGCAGTGACCGCCGTGGCGGGTCTGACCCTGGCCGCGCCAAACGCCCACGCGCTGCCGGCGGACTTCACCGTCACCACCGACGATCCGTCGACCGGCGACCTGAACGACATCGTCGAGTTCCTGGTCGCCACTCCGGCGTCGGACGAGGCCAAGGCCCGCAACCTGGAGGGCGGCATGGACGCGGTGATCGTGCCCAAGACCGTCTACAACCTCGGCCTGTTCCGCGCCCCGCGCGGCAGCCACGCGATCACCGAGATCACCGGCCGCGAGGGTGACACCGTCTCGGCGCGCCTGCAGGCGAACTCCGCCGGCCGGCCGGGCGTCAACACCGTGATCGAGTTCAAGAAGATCGACGGGAACTGGCGACTGGCCAACAACTCGATCTGCACGGGCGTCAAGACCGTCGGCCTGAACATCTACTGCAACGCCTGATCGGGTGACCGGGCCGGGCCGCGTGGGCGGCAGTCCCGCGACGGCCGGGCCCGCGGCAGGTGAGCCGGTGATCGAGGCCCGAGGACTGCGCGTCGATCTCGGCGGACGTTCCATCCTGCGCGATGTGGAGCTGTCGGTGGCGGCCGGCGAACTGGTCTACCTCCTCGGCCGCAACGGCGCCGGCAAGTCGACGCTCCTGCGGACCCTCTGCGGGATGGTCACCCCCACCGCCGGTGAGGTCCGGGTGGACGGCACGCCGGTGCGCCGATTCTCCTCGCCCGCCCGACGGCTGGGCGTTCATCTGGGCACCGAGCCGGTACACCCGGGACACACCGCACGACGGCATCTGCGCTGGCTGGCGGCTGCCGCCGGGATCGACCGGGGGCGTATCGACGAGGTCCTGACGCTGACCGGGGTGGATGCTTACGGCGATCGGTGGATCGGCGAATACTCCCTGGGCATGCGCCAGCGTCTCGGTATCGCCTCGGCGCTGCTCCCGCTGGCTCCGGGCTCGGGCGCGCCGCGCGTCGGACGGCATCGCGCGGCCGGCTCCGGTGTCCCCGCGGGCGGCGCGGCCCGGGCCCTGGTGTTCGACGAGCCGCTCAACGGCCTGGACGTGGAGGGCATCGTCTGGCTGCGCGAGCTGCTGACCGGGCTGGCCGCCGGCGGCTGCGCGGTTCTGGTGGCCTCGCATCTGCTCGGGGAGGTGGCCCGCAGTGCCGACCGGGTGGTGCTGATCGACGGTGGGACCGCCTCGCCGGCGCGGACCGTCGACGCCTTTCGCGGCGAGCATCCCGATCTCGAGGCCGCCTATCTGGCCGCGATCGGGCGGGAGGTCCCCGCGTGATTGCCGCACTCGCCCAGATCGGCCGGGGCGTGCGCGCCGAGCGGCTGCGTACCGGTGGCCGGCGCAGTTTCCTGGTGTACGGCGCCCTGCCGGCAGGTGTGCTGCTGCCGCTGTTGATCACCTTCGGCATCGCCTATGTGGCCGAGCGGATCTCGCGCCTGCAGAGCGATCAGATCTCGGTGAGCCCGGCGACCAGCTCCAACTCCGTCTACTGGATCATGACGTTCACCGTGGTGGTCGGTGCGCTGGCGGCGGCGTATGCGCAGGCGAGCTGTCTGCGCGGTCCGGGCCGGGACACCGATCGCTACCTGTATCCGCGCGCGTGGACCTCGGCGCTCGGCCGGTGGATCTACTACGGCCTGCTCACCGCGCTGGTCTGCGCGATCCTGGTGGCCGCCGTGATGGCGATCCTGCCCGCGGCCTTCCCCACCGTGTACGGCGCTGTGGACCTGTTCTCCCCGGTCGGCGTCCGCTTCCTGATCACCGTGCCGGTGCTGGGCTTCTTCGCGTGCGGTCTCGGGGTGGGGCTGGCGGCGATCGTCGGGCATCCGTCGGCCACCCTCGCGGTGATCCTCTTCTGGGTGTTCGTGATGGAGGATGCGATCGTCTTCGCGCCCAACGGCACCAAGATCCAGGCGTTCATGCCCTTCCTCAACGGGACCTGGGGCACCGGTCAAGACCTGGTGATCAGTCCGCCGTGGGGCCGGACCGGTGCGCTGGTCTACTTCGCCGCGGTGACCACCGCGGTCTTCGTGCTGGGTGCCGGCGCGCTCGCGCTGCGCCGCCGTCGCCCGCGCGTGCGCTGAGCACTTCCCGGTGACCGCGTGAGGCTGAGCTACCCGGTGACCGCGCCGGTCAGCGCGCGGCGGACGAGGTCCGCGCCAGGTTCAGCCGGAGTTCGCACGCACCCTTGCCGCCATCGGGGGCGACGCTCACGCTGTACGACGCGGCCAGCGTCTCCGAGCCGGCCGCGAGGGCCTCGGTGAGGATGCCGCGCACCACGCCGCGCGCCACCTCGGGCAGCTCGGACTCCAGATCCTGCAGCGGGCAGCCGCACAGGAAGATCTCGTGGTCGCCGAAGGCGCTGACCGCCCCGGTGATGCGGAACCCGAGCCGGGTCAGGATGGTCTCGGCCATCACCAGCGGATCCGGCTCGGCATCCGGCTCCAGGTTCGGCAGATGCTTGGCGGCCCAGGCCCGGCCCACCTCGGCGGCCAGCTGCTCGCGGGCCTCGGGCGTCTCGCCGAGCCGCGCGATCAGCATCACCAGCAGGTCGTCGATCGGCGGGGCGATGACCATCTTGTAGCCCACCCGCGGACGGCCGACCCCGTCCGGCGGCAGCGTCACCGCCACCACGGCACCCTGCTCCACCAGATTGTTCAGGTGGAAGCGTGCGGTGGTGACGTGCACGTCGAGGGCGGCGGCGACGGTCTGCGCGTCGATCGGCTCGGCCGACTCGGTGACCAGGGAGCGCACCCGGTCGCGCTGGCGCGGAGCACTCATGAGCCGTGCACCACGATCAGGGTGACGGTGCCGTCGGTGCGGGCCACCAGCGAGTGCGGGATGCGGGTGTCGACGCGGACGGCGGTACCGGGCGTCAGCGGCACGGTCTCGCCCTGCACGGTGAAATCGATCTGGCCGGCTTGCCCCAGCACCACGATCGGGTGCGCCGCGGTGTGCTCGGTCATCGTCTGGCCCTCGCGGAAGGCGAGGCGGATGATGGTCTCCGACTCGCCCCGGTGCAGCACCTTGATGGCGGGTTTGGCCGCGCGCGGCCCCGCCGGCGTCTCGGCGTCATTGGGGTCGGCCAGACCGGTCACATGGAACCAGGCGGCGTCGGGGCTTTCGCTCATGCGTTGACCGGCTTTCGGGCGATGATCTCGATGGCGGCGAGTTCCTTGCGGTACTTGCGGAAGACGCTGCGCATACCCAGAATACGCCGCCGTGCATCGCCGTTGCGCAGCACATTCGCCACGATCGTCAGTGCGCGCAGCGGGCCCTCGTCGGCGATCACCCGGCGCGGCTCCAGCAGCGCCATCTTGGCGTAGCCGACCTTCTCGATCTCGAAGCCGGCCGCGGTGAGCCGCTCGCGCCATTCGGCCTCGGTGAGCGGGCGGGCGTTGACCTTGATCGAGCGGGCCAGCGCCTGGCGGATCTCGGTCTTCTGCGCGTCGGTCAGGCTGTCCGGCTCCAGGGCCAGCTCGTGGATCGCGTAGCGACCGCCCGGGCGCAGCACGCGGAAGGCCTCGCCGATGATGGCGTCCTTGCCGCGCTCGGACTGCATGGTGAGCATCGCCTCGCCGACCACCACGTCGCTGCTGTCGGCATCCAGACCGGTCTTGGCGGCGTCGGCCTCGACGAGACGGCCCTTGGCGCCGACCACCTTCTGGGTCAGGGTCACCGCGTCCGGATCGGCCTCCACGCCGACATAGCTCTTCGGCCCGGCGGCCAGGATGTCCGCGGCGGTCTTGCCCAGGCCGGGTGCCAGCTCCACCACGTCGGCGCCGGGCAGCGCCGCATCGCTGAGCATGGCGCGGGTCAGTTCCAGGCCGCCGGGCCGGAGCACGCGCTTGCCCATCCGCGCCAGCAGCCAGTGACCGGGCATGTCCTCATCCTTGCGGCCGGCCAGGGGCAGGTCGTCGTGGGTGGTGCTCTCGGTCATGGCGTACTCCTCATTGGAAGGAAAGTGATTCGCTTAATAGCCTATCCTTGCCTAATCGTTGAGAGAAGGGTCGAGTGACCCAATCGGCGTGAAACGCCCGGCCGGCGGCGGGCGGCGTGATGGGCGCCACTCGATTCGCTACCGTCTGCCTATGAGTACTCCACGGGTCTCGCCCGGCGGCCTGCGTGAACTGGGCCCGATCAACTGGGCGGTGGTCCGGGCCATGTCGCTGGCGACCGGCACCGACAATGCGCACATCTTCGCGACGCTGGGCCGGAGCAAGGGCCTGTTCCGCGGCTGGCTGCACTTCTCCAGCCGCATGATGCCGTTCGGGGAGCTGTCCCGGCGCGAGACCGAGATGATCATCATCCGGGTGGCCCAGCTGCGCGGCTGCGACTACGAGCTCGACCATCACCGCCGCCTCGGCGCGAAGGCCGGGCTGTCTCCGGATCGGATCGAGGCCGTGCTGGCCGGTCCGGAGGCCGGCTGGGGTGAGCGCGAGCGGGCGCTGCTGGCCGCGACCGACGAGCTGGTGAACGGCCGGGACCTGAGCGATGCGACCTGGGCGGCGCTGCGCGAACAGCTGTCCGAGCGCCAGGCGATCGCCTTCGTCCTGCTGGTGGGTCAGTACGACATGCTGGCCACCACCATCGGCACGCTGCGCATCGAGCGCGACGAATTCTGACCCCGAGAATCCCGAGAGTCGAGGTACCCCGACGATGCCCTCCCTCGCCGAGCGCACCATGCACAACCGGCTCTTCAGCCAGGTCTACGAGCACCTCTGGCGGCCGCTGTTCACCCGCGGTTTCAGTCTGGGCGGATCGTCGACCGTCGACTACGACCGGGCGCTGCGCGCCTACCTGGCCCGGCCCGGCGACCGCCGGGTGCTCGACGTGGCCTGCGGTCCGGGAAACTACGCCCGGGCGGCGTCGGCCGGGCTGACCGGCGACGGGGCGTACGTCGGCCTGGATTTCTCGGCGGCGATGCTCGCCGAGGCCGCCCGCGAGAACAGCGGCGACCGGGTGACCTTTCTGCGCGGCGATGCGCATCGGCTGCCGCTGCGCTCGAACAGTTTCGACACGGTCACCTGCCTGGCCGCGCTGTACCTGATCCCCGATCCGCTGACCGTGCTCGACGAGATGGTGCGCGTGCTGGCGCCGGGCGGTGAACTGATCGTCTTCACCACGGTGCGCGCCTCGGTGGCGGCGCTGCCCGGGGCGGGTCTGCTGGCCGGTGTCTCCGGGCTGCGGATCTTCGGGCGCGAGGAGATCGTCGAGCGTCTCGCGGCCCACGACCTGGTGCACATCGAGCAGACGGTCACCGGAATCGGCCAGTACGTCCACGCCCGCAAACCCGCGCGCTGATTCGGCGGCGGCGCGGGTTCAGCCGTCGGCGCTCATGTAGGGCGAGACGGTGCTGCGGTGCGGGTCGATGTCCAGCGCTGTGCCCAGTGAGGGGAAGGCGCGCTGGGCACAGCCCCGGCGGTCGCACACCCGGCAGCCCGCGCCGATCGGCGTGACCCGGGCGGCCGGCCCCAGTTCCAGGCCGTCGGAGTAGACCACCCGGCCGGCGTGCCGGAGCTCGCAGCCCATCCCGATCGCGAACGACTTGGGCGACTGCCCGTACCTGGCGGCCCGGCGGTCGACCGTCCGGGAGATCCAGAAGTACTCGCGGCCGTCGGGCATCTCGGTGATCTGGG
>CAZEOP010000099.1:0-11515 GCA_964513715.1 uncultured Gordonia sp. | reverse complement strand
GAGGTTCTCTTCAGTTCAAGCCGGCTCGCCGCTACCAACGTCCTGGCCGGGTACAACTAGGCTGGCGGACATGACCGCTGCCTCGCCCACCCGTTTCGATTCCCCCACCCGTTTCGACTCCACCGTCTACGCCGCGCGGCTGCAGCGGGCGGCCGAGCTGACGGCCGCAGCGGGCCTGGATGCGCTGGTCGTGGGCACCGGTCCGGACCTGCAGTATCTGACCGGCATGCGTGCCGACACCTTCGAGCGGTTGACCGTCCTCGTCGTTCCCGCAGCCGGGCGCGGCGATGCGCGGCTGGTGACCCCGCGCCTGGAGCTGGCCACCGTGCGCGACAGTGCGATCGGCGAGCTGGCGGTGGACGTGCGGGACTGGGTGGACGGCGCCGATCCCTACGCACTCGCCGTCGACGGCCTCGGCGCCGACCCGGTGCTCGCGGTCTCCGATGCCCTGCCGGCCCTGCATGTGATCCCGCTGGGCGAGCGCACCGCCGCACCGGTGCGGCTGGCGACCCCGGTGCTGCGTGAGCTCCGGATGATCAAGGATGCCGCCGAACTCGGGGCGCTGCGCGCCGCCGGAGCGGCCATCGACAGCGTGCACGCGCGGATGGGTGACTGGCTGCGGCCCGGTCGCACCGAAGCCGAGGTGGCCGCCGACATCGCCGCCGCGATCGTGGCCGCCGGGCACACCCGCGCCGAGTTCGTCATCGTGGGCTCGGGGCGCAACGGCGCCGACCCGCACCACGAGCACTCCGAGCGGGTCATCGAGGCCGGCGATGTGGTGGTGATCGACATCGGCGGACCGGTGGCCCTCGGCTACAACTCGGATTCGACGCGCACCTACAGTCTGGGCGAACCCGCCCCGGAGATCGCCGAGGCCTGCGCGGTGCTCGAGCGGGCCCAGGCCGCCGCGGTTGCCGCGGTCCGGCCCGGGGCCACCGCGGAGAGCATCGACGCGGCGGCCCGCGAGGTGCTGGCCGAGGCCGGCCTGGCCGAGTACTTCATCCACCGCACCGGTCACGGCATCGGGCTGTCGGTGCACGAGGAGCCGTACATCGTGGCGGGGAACGACGAGCCGCTGCGACCGGGGATGGCCTTCTCGGTGGAACCGGGAATTTACTTCCCCGGGCAGTGGGGTGCGCGCATCGAGGACATCGTGCTGCTGACGGACGACGGACCGGAATCGGTCAACACCAGGCCGCACGGGCTGACCGTGCTGCCGGTCTGACCGTCCGCGGTCGGACGATCCGCCGCGGAGCTCAGGCCCCGAACATGCCGGCGGAGCCGAGGGCCCGCCGCACGTCCACCTCGATCACCACGCGCTGCGGATTCGGCTTGGGCTCCCGGTACCGGCGGGCGTACCGCTGCTCGGCGTCGGACACTTGCTCGGGCTCGCGGCGGATCCGCGCCGGCCCCTCCAGGGTCAGCCAGCGCGGGCCGTCCACATGGGTCAGCGCCGCATGTCCGCCGCGTTCCACGTTGCGCACCTTCTGGCTCCCCTCGAAGGTGATCACCCGCGCGGTGCCGGTGTCCGGCTCGTAGGTGAACCCCACGGCGACGACGTGCGGGGTGCCGTCGGACCGCAGCGTCGACAGCGACGCCAGATGGTATTCGGTGAGGAGCTGGAGGGCCTCGGGGCTCAGATCATCGACGGTGCGCGCCATGGCCCCGACTCTAGTCACCGGGCGACGGGGACCGGGCGCCGGAAGCCTGAGATACTGCACCGGTGGGAACGATCGTGGTCTTCGGCGGGCGCAGCGAGATAGGGGTGGCCACCGCGGTGCGGCTGGCCGCGGGCAACCGGGTGGTGCTGGCCGCCCGCCGGCCCGACGACCTGGCCGAGCAGATCGCCGCACTCACCGCCGCCGGCGCTGCCGAGGTCGTGGCCCTGGCCTTCGACGCCGACGACGTCGGCAGCCATCCGGCCCTCGTGGCGCGCATCTTCGCCGACTACGGGCCGGTTGAGGTGGCGGTCGTCGCCTTCGGGATCCTCGGCGATGCGCAGCGCGCGGAGACCGACGTGAGCCACGCGCTGCAGATCGCGCACACCGACTACTACGCCCAGATCAGCGTGATCACCCTGCTGGCCAACGCCTTCCGCGCCCAGGTGTCGGCCACGCAGAACCGCGGCACGATCATCGTCTTCTCCTCGGTGGCCGGGGTGCGGGTGCGGCGCGCCAACTACGTCTACGGTTCCACCAAGGCCGGGCTCGACGGCTTCGCCAGCGGCCTGGCCGACGCCCTGCACGGCAGCGGGGTGCGGCTGCTGCTGGCCCGCCCCGGCTTCGTGATCGGCAACATGACGCGCGAGCTGATGGAGTCCGGAGTGGCACCGGCGCCGATGTCGGTGACCGCCGACCAGGTGGCCGACGCGGTCGCCAAGGCGTACCGGAAGGGCCGCGGCGAGGTGTGGATCCCCGGACGGCTGCGGCCGGTGTTCTTCGGTATGCGGCTGCTGCCGCGCGCCGTGTGGCGGCGGTTGCCGCGATGAGCGAGCCGGCTCCGTCGGCCCCCGGGCTGCTGCCGCACTTCGTGGTGGTCGGCATCGGCGCCGACGGCTGGGACGGCCTGAGTCCGCGCGCGCAGCGGGAACTGCGCGATGCGACGGTGATCTACGGCTCGGCGCGGCAGCTGGCCCTGCTGCCCGGCGATCTCGCCGCCGAGACGATCGCCTGGGCGTCGCCCATGTCCGAACACCTGCGGGCCGTGCTCGCCCCCGACACCGATCAGCCCGACACCGATCAGCCCGGCACCGATCAGCCCGGCACGGATCAGCCCGGGCCGGGGCGCCGGCACCTGCTGGCCAGCGGTGATCCGATGTTCCACGGCCTCGGTGCCAGTGTGGTGCGGGCGGTGGGACGCGAGCGCGTCACCGTGCTCCCGGGGCCGTCGAGCGTGTCCCTGGCCGCGGCCCGGCTGGGCTGGGATCTCGCGCGGTGCGCGGTCCATTCGCTGGTCACCGCGCCGCCGGAGACGCTGGTCCCGCTGCTCACCGATGGGGCGCGGATCCTGGTGCTCTCCCGGGACGCGGACTCGCCCGCGCAGGTCGCCGCGCTGCTGTGCGAGCGAGGCTTTGGCCGATCGGAGCTGACCGTGCTCGGCGAGCTCGGCGGCGCCGAAGAATCGTCATTCACCGCGCCGGCCCGCTCCTGGCCCGGGGAACCGGCACCCGCGCTGAACATCCTCGCCGTCGAGTGCAGCGGTCCGGCGCGCAGCCCGGCACCCGGACGCGACGACGATGAGTACGCGCACGACGGCCAGCTGACCAAGCAGACCGTCCGCGCGATCACCGTCGCCGCATTGGCGCCGGCGGAGAACCAGCTGCTGTGGGACGTCGGGGCCGGCTCGGGCAGCGTGGGCATCGAGTGGCTGCGCCAGAGTACGACGGGTCGGGTCATCGCCTTCGAGGCCGACCCCGCGCGGGCCGCCCGGATCGTCGAGAATGCCCGGACCCACGGCGTGGCCGAGCGGCTGACCGTCGCCGGCGCGGCCCCCGAAGCGCTGCGCAGTGCACCCGCCCCGGACACCGTCTTCGTCGGCGGCGGCCTGGATTCGGGGGTGCTGGAGCACTGCTGGGAGGTGCTCGGCTCGCGAAAGCAGGCGGGACGGAGCGTGCGCCTGGTGGTCAATGCGGTGACCCTGGAGACCGAACAACTGCTGGTGGCCGCGCACGCCGCGCGCGGCGGGACGCTGATCCGGCTCGCCCTGGACCGGGCCGGCGCCCTCGGCGGCAGAACCGCCTGGCGTCCCGCGCTGCCGGTGGTGCAGTGGACGGTGACCCGATGACCGTCTACTTCATCGGCGCCGGACCCGGCGCGGCCGATCTGATCACCGTGCGCGGCGCCCGGATCCTCGGCCGCTGCCAGAGCTGCCTGTACGCCGGTTCGCTGGTGCCCGCCGACCTGCTGGAACTGCTGCCGGCCGGCGCGATCACTGTCGACACCGCGCGGATGCCGCTGGACGAGATCCTCGACCGGCTGGCCGCCGCCGATGCCGCCGGGCACGACGTCGCCCGCCTGCATTCGGGGGATCTGGCCGTGTACTCGGCGCTCACCGAACAACTGCGCGGGCTCACCGAACGCGGAATCGACTACGAGCTGGTGCCGGGTGTGCCGGCGTTCGCCGCCGCGGCCGCGGCGCTGGGTACCGAGCTCACCGTGCCGGGGGTGGGACAGAGCCTGCTGCTGACCCGGGTCTCGACGCTGTCGACCGACATGCCACCCGGGGAGGACCTGGCCGAGTTGGCCCGGACCGGGGTGACACTGGCGCTGCATCTGGCCGCCCATCGCACCGAGCAGATCGTCGCGGCGCTCACACCGCACTACGGTGCCGACTGCCCGACGGCCACGGTGGCCTTCGCCTCCCGCCCGGACCAGCGTATCGTGCGCGCCCCGCTGCACGAGCTGCCCCGGGCGCTGGCCGAGGCGGGGATCACCAAGACCGCGGTGATCTTCGTCGGACGGGTCCTGGATCCGCGCGGCGGCGACGTGCTCGACAGCTATCTGTATTCCCACGCCCGGATGAGCAAACTGCGGCGGGACGATCAGCACGGGACCCGGCATGGCTGAGGTGCTGATCCTGGGCGGCACCGGCGAGGCGCGCGCCCTCGCGACGGCCCTGGAGCGCAGCGGCGTGCCGGTGATCAGCTCCCTGGCCGGGCGGGTCCGGAATCCGCGGCTGCCGGTCGGCGAGGTCCGGATCGGCGGCTTCGGCGGTGCCGAAGGCCTGGAGAAGTGGTTGCGCGACAACGCGATTCACGCCGTGATCGACGCTACCCATCCGTTCGCCGCCCGGATCACCGCGAACGCCGTGCTCGCCGCCGAACAGGCCGGGGTGCCGTTGCTCCGGCTGGCTCGGCCGGCGTGGGAGCCCGGCGAGCGGGATCGCTGGATCAGCGTCCCGGACATCGACGCGGCGGCCGCCGCCGTCGCCGAACGTGGCGGGCGGGTCTTCCTCACCACCGGTCGCCAGGACGTCGCCGCCTTCGCGGGGGTGGACGAGGCCTGGTTCCTGATCCGGGTGGTCGACCCGCCGAGCGGCCCGCTGCCACGCCATCACGAGATCCTGCGCTCGCGCGGCCCGTACGGTCTCGACGACGAGCGCGAACTCCTGGCCGCACACGACATCTCGCTGCTGGTCACCAAGAACAGCGGGGGAGAGCTGACCCGGGCCAAGCTCACCGCGGCCGCCGAGGCCGGCGTGGAGGTGATCGTCGTGCAGCGTCCGCCTGAGCCCGCCGGACTGCTGCGCGCCGACACCGTCGCCGCCGCGGCCACCTGGGCTCAGACGACGATCGTCAAGCGATGAGGCAGTGGATCAGCTTGCGCCGCCGTGCAGTTCGTAGAGATCTCCGTGCCAGCCCGACCCGCGCATCCGGCGTGCCGAGTCGAGGTCGAGCGGCTCCTGAGCAGCGGCGCGAAGTGCATAATTCACGGCCTCCTGCTTGGTGCGGAGGCCGTGGCGCCGCATCACAGTGGCGCAGGCTTCCTCGTCGAGTTCGATGTGTTCGCGCGCCATCCGCCAACGATACCGGCATGAGGTGTCACCGCCCGGCGGACGACGGTGTCGACGCGGGTGGGCGTTCCACTTACCGGAGCAGCACGATGTCCGAAACGTTGACGCCCGCCGGGCCCAGGGCCTTGCCCTTCAGGAAGTCCGGGCTGAGGCGGGCGAGCTCGGCGCCGGTGGTCAGGTCGTAGGTGATCAGGGTCGTCGAGTCGCGAACGATGTGCCCGGAGGCTGATTCGTCCTGCATAGCGAGGACGGCGCGGGTGCCGTCGCCCACGGTGACCGCCATCAGGTAGACGCTGTCGGCGCGGCCCAGCATCCCGGCTGCGTCCGGTGTGCTGACCCCCGGGACGAGGCGGGCGAGGGCTCCGCTCCGATCGACATAGGTGGTGGCGGTCCCAATGGCCGAGTCGGGACCGGAGTGCCAGGAGATCGCGCTGCCGGGGGCGCCGGCCATGCGGTCGGAAAGCGCCCAGTCGATGACGGGCGTGGCGGCCGGGAGCCAGCGTGACTCCCCGGTGGCGGCGTCGACCTCGCGAAAGCCGGTCACCCCGGAGGAGGCACTGTCCGAGGCGGCGGTGGGCCCGGGACAGTCGTCGTTCAGCGGCACCCGGATGGTCGATCCGGTGCAGGTGATCGGCACGCCGCTGTCGTGGGGGGAACGGCCGATCCAGGAGGCGATCGGCTCGAACGGCCGGCCGGGGGCGGCGCGCTCGAGGGTGATTCGGCTGGGTGCGCCGCTGGTCGCGGCGGTGGTGCCGGCCGCCAGATAGTAATCGTCTCCGCAGTAGCCCGCGGCGACGATGTCTCCGCGCCGAGTCAGCCGTTGCGTGCCGCCGTCGGCACCGATGCGCAGGCCCGCCGTGGGGCCGTAGCCGGTCCAGAGGAAGGCTTCCCGGGTCGGCGAATACGTCGAGGAGGCTGTCGACACGGCGTAGTCCCGCGGATGCGGCAGTGTCGTCGGCGGGCTGGTGCGGGACATGATCAGGAAGGATTCGGGTTGGGCCAGCGCGATCGTATCGCCGGTCCGGGCCAGCCGGTTCTGCATCATCGCCGCCGCGCCCCGATGACCGAGGAGCCGGCCGTCACCGTCGAGGAAGACCAACCAGGCGCTGTCGCCGCGCCAGCTGCTCGATTTGGACGCGTAGTCCTCGACCTGGGAGACGAGCAGCGCGGTCGCGGCCTCGTCGGGAATCGTCTCGACGGCGGGGCCCAGGGCCGAGGTGTCGGGGTGATGGGTGGGGCCGAGCGGGACGACGACGAGGATGATCAGGGTCGTAACGAGCGTGATCACGATCTTGACCGCGACAGCGGCCGCGATGAGGAGCACGGTCAGGGTGCGGCGGAGCAGGGTCCTCACGGGTACCGGCGCGGCGTATAGGCGAGGTCGCCGCCGGGGCGGCGCAGGATCCGCGTCTGCGAGGAGCCGACGATCAACAGGGTGCGCATGTCGACGGTGGACGGGTCGAAGTCGCCGACGGTGAGCAGTTGCAGCCGCTCACCGGCACCACCCACATCGCGGCCCTGGATCAGGACGCGCTCGGCCGGCACCAGTTCGCGCAGCAGGTCCGCGAACCGCACGATCTGCTCGGTGCGCTTGCTGGACGCCGGGTTGTAGACCGCGAAGACCAGGTCCGCCGCGACCGCGTGCCGGATCCGGTCCTCGATCACCGACCACGGCTTCAGCAGATCCGACAGCGAGAGGATCGCGAAGTCGTGGCCGATCGGCGCGCCCGTGGCCGCGGCGACGGCCTGGGCCGCGCTCACGCCGGGCGCCACCCGGACCGGGACGTGCGCGAAGTCGGGATCGCCCGCGGCCTCGACGACGGCGGTGGCCATCGCGAACACCCCCGGATCGCCCGAGGACACCACGGCCACCCGCGCGCCGCGCGCGGCCAGGTCCAGCGCGAACCGGGCGCGCTCGGCTTCTACGCGGTTGTCCGAGGCGTGCACCCGCTGCCCGGGGCGCGCCGCGACGCGATTCAGATAGGTGACATAGCCGACGAGGTCGGTGGCGGCGGCCAGCTCGGCGGCGACCTGGCCGGTGGTCTGCTCGACCGGCCCCGGACCCAGCCCCACGACGACGACCTCGCCGACAGACCCGTCGGCCGCCGTGTCGACCGGTGCTGAGGCGAACGATTCCGTGTCGGCCGGTGCGAGCGGATTGTTGCGCCGCCCCGGCACCACGATGAGCGAGAAGTAAGGCACCGTGTCCGGGTCGACGTCGACCACGCGCGCCACGCGCTGGCGGGTGGTGGAGGCGCGTTCGACGTACCAGGCCTCGTCGAGCCGGCCGGCCTCGGCGAGCGCGGCGCGGACCTTGGTGAAGGTGCGGCCCAGCTTCATCACGGCCAGCGCCTCGCCGGACCGGAAATGCGCGATCAACTCACCGGGCTCGGCCGTTCCGGGCAGTACGGTGAGCGTCTCCTCGCCCTCCACCAGCGGGATGCCCAGGGCCGCGGAGGCCGCGCTCACCGAGGTCACCCCGGGAACGATCTCGGCCTCGAAGCGGTCGGCGAGCCGCTTGTGCATGTGCATGTACGACGAGAAGAACAGCGGATCGCCCTCGGCCAGCAGCACCACCTCGCGGCCCGCGGCCAGATGCCCGGCCAGTAGCGCGGCGCTCTCGGCGTAGAAGTCGGCCATCGCGCCGGCGTAGCCGCCCGGATGGTCGGTGGTCTCGACGGTGAGCGGGTACATCAGCCGCTCCTCGCGCTGATCGCCGCGCAGATAGGGCTCAGCCACCGAGCGCGCGATCGAATTCCCGTGCCGCGCACAGTGATACGCGATCACGTCGGCGCCGGCGATGATGCGCGCGGCCTTGACGGTCACCAGTTCCGGGTCACCCGGGCCCAGCCCGATGCCCCACAGCTTGCCCTGCGCGGTGCTCATTCGACCGGGCTCGCGAGGGCGTTGATCGCGGCGGCGGTAATCGCCGAGCCGCCGCGCCGGCCGTTAACGGTGATGAACTCCAGGTCGGTGCGCGCGGCCAGCGCCGCGCACGACTCGGCCGCGCCGACGAAGCCGACGGGCGCGCCGACGATCGCCGCCGGCCGCGGCCAGCCCTCGTCGATCAGGTCGAGCAGCGCGAACAGGGCGGTCGGGGCGTTGCCGATGGCGACCACCGAGCGGGCCAGGTCGTCGCGCCAGAACTGCAGCGCCGCCGCCGTGCGGGTGGTGCCCAGCCGTTCGGCGAGCTCGGCCAGGCCGGGTTCGCCGAGATGGCAGCGGACCGGATTGTCGGCGGGCAGCCGCTTGCGGGTGATCCCGGAGGCGACCATGTTGGCGTCGCAGAGGATCGGTCCGCCGGCCGCGAGCGCGGCGCGCGCGGCGGCGACCACGCCCGGGGTGGCCACCACGTCGCGGGCCAGGTCGGTCTGGCCGCTGGCGTGGATCATCCGGACCACCACCGGCTCCACGTCGGCAGGGAACGCCGACAGCTCCGATTCGGCCCGGATAGTGGCAAAGGACTGACGGTAGATGGCGGCGCCGTCACGCAGGTACTCGCTCATGGCGGAACTCACCCTACGTCGGCGGCGGATTCTGGGTGCACGCGCACCCGCGCGCCGGGCGGGGTGCCACAGCGGCGCTCGCAGCCCACCCAGTGTTCGCGGCCGTCGACGGCGCCGCCGGTGGCGAGATACTCGGTGAGCAGGCCGTGCACATCCGCGTGGCTCTTGGCGCAGCCGGGCGATCCGGTGCAGGCGCTGACCCGGGTCCACGGCGAGTTCGCGTCGAAGACGAAGCCGAGCGGAGCCAGTACGCGGACCACGGTCTCGGCCACGTCCTCGGTGAGGTCGGTGATCAGCAGTTCCTTCTCCGCGGTGACGATCAGCGGGGCGCCGACGGCCGCGGCGAACCGCGCCTGCTGCGCGGTGAACCGGCCGAACGGGGCCACCGCACCGAGCAGCACCCGGCCGTCGTCCTGCGCGAACCAGCCGACCCGCGGCGTGGTCTCGACTGCGCGGGTCCTGAGCTCGCGCGGCGGAGCCTGCGACGACGCGCGGTCGAAGGGCGACCAGCGGGAGGCAGGAGCCTGCGAGGACGCGCGGTCGAAGGGCGACCGGCGGAAGGACGGGCCGAGATCGAGCGGCTCCGGGAGGTCGGCGATCCGCCACTCGTCGGTCCGGACGGCCAGGAAGTGTTCGGCCACCTCGAGCATCGCGCCCGGCAGATCGGCGAACGAGAAGCTCCGGCCGGTCGCTCGTCCGGCCACCACCAACTCGGCCTCCCCGCCGTCGGCCTTCTCGCCGTCGGCCACGCCCACGACATCCGGGCGGCGCCGGAGCACGTCGCCGCGGCCGTCGTCGAAGCCGAACCAGAAGCGGCCCGAGAGCTGCTGGGCCCACTCGGTCTCGGCCAGGGCCCGATCGAGCCGATCGGCGGCGGTCCACAGTGCGGCGGGGCCGCCGATGCGTCCGGTGAACGGGGACACGGTCACATTCCGCACGCGGTCGTGGCTGGCCGCTCCGGCCAGGCCCGCCTCGACCAGGCGGGCGGCGAAGGCGTCGACGTGCGCACCGGCGATGCCGCGCACCTGCAGATTGGCGCGGCCGGTGATCTCGAGGTGGCCGTCGCCGTATTCCTCGGCCGCCTCGGCCAGCGCCTCGAACTGCTCGGGGGTGATCCGTCCGCCGGACAGCCGCAGCCGCGCAAGCTGCCCATCGGCGGCCGCGTGGGTCGCGAAGACCCCGGGGCAGCGATCGGCGGGTCTGGTCACGATCGCCAGTTTAGTGGCGCGCCCGGCGCACGCGGGGCGGCCGAGTCCCCCGCGGCGCCTGACACAGGGTGCCGCCGGCGCATTCGGCGTCCGACTACAGTGACAGGCGATCGATCGACGCGGAAGCCGGTGCGAATCCGGCGCGGTCGCGCCACTGTGTGGCCCGGACTCCGGGCCTAGTCAGACCCGCATCGAGGTAGAACCATGACGCCGGGCGCGCCTTCCCGGCAGGGAGAGAGCTCACGCCCCGTGATCACGCTGCTGTCCACCTCGGACACCGACCTGCGCACCGCTGCCATCGGCGATGCCGACTACACCGTCGCCAATCCGTCGCGACTGCTGATCGACGAGATCCCGGCTCTGATCGCCGCGGCCGACCTGGTGGTGGTGCGGCTGCTCGGCGGCCGGCAGGTCTGGGAAGAGGTGATCACTGCCGTGCTCGCCGGCCCGGCGCCGGTGGTTGTGCTGTCCGGCGAACACAACCCGGACCCCGATCTGATGTCGCTGTCGACCGTGCCCGCGGGCGTGGCGGCGCAGGCGCACAGCTACTTCGTCGCGGGTGGGCGAGACAACCTCGAGCAGGTGCACAACTTCCTGTCCGACACCGTGCTGCTGACCGGACTCGGCTTCGAGCCGCCCGTCCAGACGCCGAACTGGGGACTCCTGGAGCGGACGGCCGCGGCGCCGGCGCCCGGCGCGCCGCGCATCGGCGTGCTCTACTACCGGGCCCAGCAGCTGGCCGGCAACACCGAGTACATCGACGCGCTGTGCGGCGCCGTCGAGCAGGCCGGCGGCATCGCCGAGGGCATCTTCTGCGCCTCGCTGCGCACCGCCCCGGACGACCTGATCGCCCAGCTCGGCACCTACGACACCCTGATCGTCACCGTGCTGGCCGCGGGCGGTGCCACCCCGGCCGCGGCGAGCGCCGGCGGGGACGACGAGGCCTGGGATGTGGAACGTCTTGCGGCCCTGGACATTCCGATCCTGCAGGGTCTGTGCCTCACCTCGTCGCGGGTGGACTGGGCGGGCAGTGACGACGGCATGTCGCCGCTCGACGTGGCCAGCCAGGTCGCGATCCCCGAGTTCGACGGCCGCATCATCACGGTGCCGTTCTCGTTCAAGGAGTTCGACCCCCACGGCCTGCCGTACTACGCGCCCGACGCCGAACGCTGCGGCCGCGTCGCCGGGATCGCCCTGGCCCACGCCCGGCTGCGCTACCTGCCGGCGCCGGACAAGAAGGTGGCGCTGCTGCTCAGCGCCTATCCCACCAAGCACGCCCGCATCGGCAAC
>CAZEOP010000098.1:9463-11646 GCA_964513715.1 uncultured Gordonia sp. | reverse complement strand
ATCTGGGATCAGATCAACAGCTCGTTCGGCACCCTGGTGAGTGCCGACGGCAGCAGCGACAGCGGCAACCTGATCAGTGCCGGGCAGGTCTTCGGTTTCTCGGCGCTGTTCGGGATCTTCGCGGCCATCGTGCTGACGGCGCTGTCGACCATTCTGGCGTACGTCTACAACGTCTGCGCCGATGTGGTCGGCGGTGTCGAGGTGACCCTCGCGGACCTGGACTGACCAGCCGTTTTGTCTCCACGCGGCACCGTCGGGTAATGTTCCATCTCGGTTCACGGGCCTATAGCTCAGGCGGTTAGAGCGCTTCGCTGATAACGAAGAGGTCGGAGGTTCAAGTCCTCCTAGGCCCACCATCATGACCCTCCGGCTCCTGCCGGTCCCGGGGCCTTAGCTCAGTTGGTAGAGCGCCGCCTTTGCAAGGCGGATGTCAGGAGTTCGAATCTCCTAGGCTCCACAGATTCCGATTAACTGATATCGAGCCGAAGCCCTCCTCCGCTGCGCGGGGGAGGGCTTCGGCTTGTCACGATGGCGGGGACGCCGGGTGTCACGGTAGGCCCGTCGTGGGCACCGGGTCGGCGCTATCCGATTCCCTCCAGCAGCGCGATGTCGCTGACGCTGAACGGATCGGAGGCCACCAGATCGGCCAGCCATTGCGGCGTGTGGATCCGACGCTGCTCTTGTCCCGACGACAGGTCGACGATCACGAACTCTCCGTCGGCCGATCCGATCTTGCCGTCGGCGTCGGTACGGCTGAAGTAGGCCAATCCCTGTGTGCCGCTCCCGACCGCGACCGCGTCGAGATCTCGATCGCGAATATCGGGAGCGAGGGTGAACAAGTACTTCGCCGCAGTCTCTCCGTCCCTGATCACCGACACTCGTCCATCCTGATCGACGTAGTGCGCTCCCTCGCTGTTTCGCCAAGCGGTGTTCGCGCCGAAAGGCGCGAGATATTGGCTGTAGATTCCGCCATGAACAGCGGATTCCTTCGCCAGCTCTACGGGGAGAGGATGCCAGTCGGATGTGCCGTTCTCGACATTCACGTTCCAGAATCCGGACCCTACTGGCTGGTCCTCGGACACCCTGTCCCCGTCTGAAAGGAAGACGCCGACTTGGCCGTCCTTACCGCACGAATAGGGCAGACCTCCACCGAAGCTGGAAGGTGCGAAAATCCATTTGGACTTCGTCGTATCTGGTTGCTTTTCTGATGTGTCGATCTCAGCCAGTTCGTACGTTTGAACTGATCCGATTTCACTGAAGTCGCGGGGGATGACGGCGTACGGGGTCTTATTGCACCTGTCGAAGGAGGCGATTCGACCATCGATCTTCTTCGCCACATGGTGGCCATCGGGCGATATTCCGATGGCAGTACTCCGATACTTCCCGTTCACTACCCCGTCGTCGAGCCACAAGAACGCATCCTCGGAATCGAGGGCATCCGGCGTGGATGCCTGTAGTGACATGCCGCCCGCATCGTGGGCTTCGACCTGGGTACCGGTCTTGGAGGTCACGAAGTAGTTCTCGTGGTCGGCGAAGGCGATCCCATCCCGGAACCGTACGATCTGGCTGCGGAACATGCCTTTCTGATGCATGTACCCGAGCGGTGACATGTCTCGATCCACGAAGACCACCCACGAATTGTCCTGCACCGTTCGATAGGCGAATTCGAACGCCGGCGGCGCCACCATCACCGCCGCGTATGCCCGCTCCGGGATTCGATCGACCTCAGGACCCAGGGCCGAAGTCTCCGGCAACGAACCCGTGTAACACGACGTGGTCGATACGATCGCCAGGAGTGCCAACAAGGCAGTACCGAACATCGTGCGGACAGGCCGGCTCTGCGGCTTGACGAGGTTTCGCTGACCCGCCATCAGTAGGGACTCACCAGAGGAGACCCCGCCAGGTCCTTCGGCTTCACGTCGGCATTGGGCCCATTCGCCGCGCCCACGACCCGCAGGGCCGTCGTGGACAGGAGAACGATTAGGGCGAGCGGGATGCTCATACGGTGTTTCATCAGCGCTCCGACTTCGTGTTGACCGGTTCTGGTCGAGCCCCATGTGGAGCTCGCAGCAACCGTAGGGGCGTGATGTCGACCCATAGGCGCAGAAATCTGGAAACACACAGGTAGACGGAGGAAAGAAAATTACGGTCCGTAATTTTCCGGATGCGCGACCTGGGGAAAT
>CAZEOP010000098.1:0-9363 GCA_964513715.1 uncultured Gordonia sp. | reverse complement strand
GGCGCGCCGTCGGAACGGTCAGGCGGTCAGTTGGTGAGCTCTTCGGTTTGGGCGGCGACGTCGGCGGCCCGCTCCTCGACGTCGGCGACAACCGGCGTGCTCTGTGCGGGCGCATCGTCGAACATATCGGTGTCCGTGTCGAAGACGATGTCGTCGCCGGTGCGGGCGTGGACGCGGTCGTGCGCCAGGCTTTCGATGGCCTGGAACACCCGCTTGGCGGCCTCCGACCACGGCATCAGGATGGGGAAGACGTGGAACATGCCCGGTTCTTCCATCGCCATCACCGGAACCCCGCCGGCGCGCAGCTCGTCGGCGAACAACTGCACCGCATCCCGGAACATCTCGTCCTGGCCCCAGCACACGAAGGTGGGCGGGAACCAGTCGGGATCCGGGTTCGCGTAGACGATCGATACCCGCTCGTCGTCGGGCTCAATGCCGCGCAGGTAGGCGGTGACCGGAATGTTCCACGGCAGAACGTCGGTGCCCATGTTGTCCATCACCGAGTCCTGGTTGAACGCCAGATTCACCTCGGGGGAGAACAGAGCCAGTCCAGCCGGCTTGGGCAGCCCCTGCTCGTGCAGGTGCACGATCAGCGAGGTGGCGAGGCCGCCGCCGCCGGAATCGCCCGCGATGATGATGTCCTCGGGCGGGATGCCCTCGTCGTGAATCAGGCTCTGGTAGACGTCCGCGGCGTCGAGCATGCCGGCCGGGAACGGGAACTCCGGTGACATCCGATAGTCCGGGATGAAGACCTGGCAGCGTGACAGGCGAACCAGCGCGGCCGCGAACATCGTGTACATGGCCGGGGTGGTTCCGAAGTAGCCGCCGCCGTGCAGGTAGAGGATCGTCTTGGGATGCGTGGTGGGCGGATCGTCGTGCGCGGCCACTTCCGGCTTCTCCCGGCACCACAGCCCGTGCTGGCCGCCGATGGTGTCCTTCTCGATCCGAACGCCGCCCAGACCGGTCACCACCGGGGGCAGGACCACGCCGCACAGGTCGTCGAGCACCTTCTCCAGGGAGCGGAACTCGTCGATCGGCAGGCTGATCGAATAGCCGAGGAACGACCGCACGCATTGCCGCGTCACCGACTGGCCGATGTTGTCGAGGATTCCGCCCGGGCCGGACAGCGGCTTCTGGAACGGGATCCGCACCAGACCGTTGATCATCGTCTCGGCGAGGCCGAGAACCGCCAGGGCGGTCAGCGGCTTGCTCGCGGTCTTCACGCCTTCACGGTCTGCCATCACCATGGCACCAGGGTAGGTCACCTGCGACGGAGTCGGGCCGCGTCGAGGGCGGGGTCACAGATCGGCATTAATCGGGCACGCGTGTCTCGAGTGCCCGAATACGAGCACCCTCGACGAGCCACGACGGAATCTGGTCCGAGGGCTGAAGGCGTCGGTCAGATCAGGATGAACAGGAAGGTGATGGCGGCGAGCGCCCAGAACACGATCCACGTCCAGCCGAGGATCACCGCGGCCTTGGCGAACGGGAAGCCCTCGTGGCTGCCGTCGGAGGTCTGCGCCTCGGCGCGCCGGCCGAGCCAGATACCCAGCGGCGCCGGGATCAGCAGGAAGCCGACGACGGAGAGCACGAAGGCGATGAGCGATTCCCGACTCATCGGCCGATCGGGGTCGACGGTGGTCGGCCGGACCCGCGACGGCGAACCGCTGCCGGCCCGTGCCGTGGTGGTCGGTGCGACGTTCCGGTCGCCGGACAGGTCGGTGCGCGGCGGACGACGATCGGCCTTGCCGGGCAGCGCCGTCGTCCTGGATGCGACCTCGACTGTCTTATCCGTCAGGACGGCCGTCTTCTCCGCGTCGGGCACCGCCGAGTAGGCCAGGTTCTGCCCCGCCGAAGCCGGGGGCGGGGGCGTAGTCGCCGGGGTGACGGTGGTCGGTGCCTGAGCCGGTGCGTTCGGGGCCGGCGTCGGTCGTCCGGACGGGGCTGGACCGGGCTGGGCGGGGCCGGGCTGGCCCGGACCTGATTGAGCCGGGCCGGGCTGGGCTGGACCTGACTGGGCTGGACCTGACTGGGCCGGACCTGACTGGGCTGGACCCGACTGAGACGGGCCGGATGGGCCGGGCGCCGCGTGCGCGTGGCTGGGGTGAGACGGGCCGGGCTGGGCCGGTCCGGCGGGGGGCTGCCCGGGGGGTGCGGATGCGGGTCGACCGGTCGCCGGGGCGTGCTGCGGACCCGCGGCCGCGGCGTGTGCCGGCGCCGCGTGCCCGGCGTGCGCCGGCCCGGGGGCTGCCGGGCCCGGATTACCGGGTTGCGCGGGAGCACCGGGCGGCGTGGGCCGGGGGGCGGCCGGAACCGTCTGGTCGGGTGCGTGCGGCGCGGGCGGAGTCCGGCGCGGATCGTCGGATCCCATCCGGATCACGGTCGGGGGCAGCGCCGAGTCCGGACGATCGGGATTCGCGATCACCGTGGTCGGATACTGCGGAGCGGGTCCGGTGGTCACCGTCGGCGCCGCGGTCGGTGGCGGCGCAGGGCGGGAGTCGGGTCGGTGTGCCGCTGCCGGGGCCGGCGGCGCGGGTCGGCCGGCAGCGGGGATCGGCCCGGACGGTGTCGGACTCGGTGCAGAAGGCGGGGGTGTCGGCCCCGAAGGTATGGGGACCGGACCCGAAGGCGGCGGAGTCGGTCCCGGAGGTGTGGGGACCGGACCCGAAGGCGGCGGAGTCGGCCCCGAAGGTGCGGGGACCGGGCCGGAAGGCGGCGGAGTCGGGCCGGAAGGCGCGGGGATCGGCGCTGACGGCAGGGGAGTCGTCCCCGAGGGAGCGGGGATCGGTCCGGAAGGCGGGGCAGCGGGCCCCGACGGCCTGGGGGGCGTGGGGATCGGCCCGGAGGGGGCGCTGCGCTCCCACGGTGCGCGCACGGGGGCACCCGAATCGGGTGGACCGTTCTGGGCATCCGGAGCGGCGGAAGCCGGTCGGGGCGCAGAACGTGGCCCCGGAGCGGAAGTCGAGGCGGTCTTCTCGTCTCCGGAGGGCGCCGGACCGGGGGTCTGGTCACGCGATTCGTCGGATACCACGACGTCTACGCTACCCCGGCGAACGATTTGCGCCGCGCCGGTCTCAGCGGAAGTCGTCGATGCGCGGCACGGTCGGTGACACCGGCGGGTGCTCGGTGCGGGCCCGTCGCACTAGGGCCAGGATCCCGGCGGTCAGCGCCAGAACAACGGATGCGGTGATTCCCGCGGCTTTGAACGACATGTCTTCAGCGTGCCAGGGCGCGGCCCCCACGGCCACTCGGCGTGGTTGTATGGAGCGCGTGAGTGAAGAGAAGAAGACCGCGACCCTGCACACCAATCGCGGCGACATCGTCATCGACCTGTTCCCCAACCACGCACCGAAGACCGTGGCGAACTTCGTCGGCCTGGCCGACGGCAGCAAGGACTACTCGACTGCGAACGCCAAGGGTGGTGACAGCGGCCCGTTCTACGACGGCAGCGTCTTCCACCGGGTGATCGACGGCTTCATGATCCAGGGCGGCGACCCGACCGGTACCGGTCGCGGCGGCCCCGGCTACCGCTTCGAGGACGAGTTCCACCCGGAGCTGCAGTTCGACCGCCCCTACCTGCTCGCGATGGCCAACGCCGGCCCGGGCACCAACGGCTCGCAGTTCTTCATCACCGTGGGCCCGACCCCGCACCTGAACCGCCGCCACTCCATCTTCGGCGAGGTCACCGATCCGGCCAGCCAGGCGATCGTCGATGCGATCGCCACCACCGCGACCGATCGTCAGGATCGTCCGCTCGACGAGGTCGTCATCGAGAGCGTCGAGCTCTCCTGACGGTGTACGCCGACTGTTACCGGCACCCCGGCCGCCCCACCGCGCTGTCTTGCACGCGGTGCGGGCGGCCGGCCTGTCCGGAGTGCCTGCGCCCGGCGCCGGTGGGCCAGCACTGCGTCGACTGCGTCGCGCAGGAGGCGGCTTCGGCCCGGGTGCCGGCGGGTGCCACCCCCACGGCGCTCGACGCCTACCGAACCCCGTGGGTCACCTACTCGCTGATCGCGATCAACGTCGTGCTGTTCGTCGCCGCGATGATGCAGTCGCGAGGCGACCTGAACTACTCGACGATCATGCGGGAGGGCTGGCTGCACACGGGTAACCCGTTCGGTCAGGGCTACGAGTACTGGCGCCTGCTGACCTCGGGTTTCTTGCACTTCTCGGTGCCGCACCTGCTGGTGAACATGATCTCGCTGTACATCCTGGGCCGGGATCTGGAGCGGCTGTTCGGCTGGTCGCGGTATCTGATGATCTACCTGATCAGCCTGTTCGGCGGCAGCGCCGCGGTGCTGGCGCTGCAGCACTCGGAGGCGGCGACGGCCGGTGCCTCCGGGGCCATTTACGGCCTGATGGGTGCGCTGCTGGTGGTGGTGCTGCGGCTCAAGCTGCCCGCCACTTCGGTGCTGGTGGTGATCGGCATCAACATCGTGATGTCACTGAGCATCCCGGGAATCTCGCTGTGGGCGCACCTGGGCGGCCTGCTCTTCGGTGCGCTCGGCGCCCTCGCAGTGCTCTGGCTCCCGGTCGTGACGCTGGCACCGGCGCAGCGGACGGAGGCCGCGGCCGGCCGGATCGGCTGGATCGGGCTGACGGTGCTGCTGGTGATCGCGGTGGGCGCCGGCGTGGGTCTGATGACCGCGATGAGCTGATCGGGGCCGACTGATTGGGGCCCGCTGATCGGGGCCGATGGTCCGTAGCCTGCCGTGCTCAGCCTTCGCCGGGCTCGCGCCGCACACTCGGCGCCGACCTGTCGTGCAGGGTGAAGCCGGCGTCGGCGAGCGCGGCGGCGACGACGCGCGGATCGGCGCCGAGACCCCACTGCCCGTAGACCAGCAGCCGGCCGTCGACGGTCTCGATCAGCAGTTGCCGGGACCGGAAGGCGAGTCGGCGGGTGCCGAGCAGTTCCACCGAGGCCACGTCGTCCGGTGTCATGGCGAGCGCACCGCGCAGGGTGCGTGCGGTGAGCACGGGTCCGGGCCCCAATGTCAGCCGGGGCCGCTGCCACAGGGCGAGTGCGCCGACGATCGCCACGCCCACCGCTGCCACCGCGAGGAAGACCAGGGCCGGCGGCTCGGTGTACGAGGCCGCGGCCGCGACCCCCAGTGTCGCGCCCAGGGCGAGCAGGGCTATCCCCGCCGGAAGCGGCGTCGACCAGGACTCATTCATGCGGTCCGCCAGTTATCCACAGAAGTTGTCCCCATTGTGGGTGAGTTACACACATGTGATTTCCACAGTGTGGATGAATTACACACATGTCATTCACACCGATCGTCCGCGGACGAACGGGTACCGATCAGCGCCATCCCATGGTCATCAGCAGGCCGATCACACCGAGCGCGAAGCCGATCAGCAGGTTCCATCCCTGCAGGTTGGCCATCCAGTGCAGCCAGCCGCCCTCCTGAGCCGCCGACCGGGTGCCGTCGGAGGCACCGAGGTAATAGACCATCAGCCACACCAGGCCGAGGATCATGAAACCGAACATGATCGACTTGTAGACCACACCCGAGGGGCCCGCGCTCACCTTCACCGGCGTGCGGCTCGCCGGGTTGATCGTGTAGTCGGTCTTCTTCCGCACCTTTGACTTAGGCATGTGTCTACGGTAACCCAGCGGGGCGGCCCGGTACGCAGCCGTTACCCTGGCTGCGTGCGCATCCTGGTCATCGACAACTACGACAGCTTCGTCTACAACCTGGTCCAGTACCTGGGTCAGCTCGGCGTGCAGGCGCAGGTCTGGCGCAACGACGACTCTCGGCTCGACGATCTGGACGCGGTGGTCGCGGCCTTCGACGGCATTCTGCTGTCCCCGGGGCCGGGCACTCCGCAGCGCGCCGGGGCGACGATGCCGATCATCGCGGTGGCCGCGGCCGCGCGCACCCCGCTGCTGGGCGTCTGCCTGGGCCACCAGGCCATCGGTGCGGCTTTCGGCGCCACCGTGGACCGCGCCCCGGAACTGCTGCACGGGAAGACCTCGTTGGTGACCCACAACGGTGGCGGTGTGCTGGCCGGCCTGCCCGATCCGTTCGTCGCCACCCGTTACCACTCGCTGACCGTGCTGCCGGAGACCATTCCCGACGAGCTCGAGGTGACCGGACGGACCGAAACCGGCATCGTGATGGCGATGCGGCACCGTGAGCTGCCGATCCACGGCGTGCAGTTCCACCCGGAGAGCGTGCTGACCCAGGGCGGCCACCGGATGCTGGCCAACTGGCTGGCGGTGTGCGGCTTGGAGGTCCCCGAGGCCCGGGTGGCGATGCTGGAGGCCGAGGTCGCCGGGGCGCTGGGCCACTGAGTCCGGGCCGCTGAGTCCGGGCCGGCCGAGAACCGGACCGGGCGAGCGCGGGTGACCGGCTAACCGGGCAGCGGCGCGCGGATCAGCCGACCAGGGCGTTCCGGCCGATCACCACCGACACGGCGCGATCCTTGCCGGTTCGCGAGCCGGCCGCCGGATTCTGACTGACTACCTTGCCGGCGTTCGGCGAATTGAGCGGCACGTTGCGCTGGGTGGTGGTCAGGGTGCCGCCGGTCCAACCGGCCGCGGTGAGTGCCTCGCGCGCCTCCTCGACCGTCTTGCCCCTCAGGTCCGGGACCACGAACTGGTTCCCGCGCGAGATCGTCACCTGCACCACGCTGCCGACCTGCACGGTCTGCCCGGTGCCGGGCGAGGTGGAGACCACCTGTCCGGCGGGCCGCTCGGAATCGCCGCGGACGACGGCCATCTCCAGGCCCATCTGCTCCAGCGTGGTGCGCGCATCCGCCTCGGTCTGGCCCACGAGGTCCGGGATGGTGACCTCCTTGGGCCCGGTGCCGACGAAGACCACGACGGCCGAGTCGACGGCGGTGGTGGCCCCGGCGGCCGGGGTGGTGCGCACCACCTGGTCCTTGAGCGCGGCGGTGGAATCGGTCTCCTCGGTCTTCACGGTGATGAAGCCGAGCCGCTTGAGCGTATCGGTGGCGGCCTTGGCCGACTTGCCGCGCAGGTCCGGGATGGTGACGCGCTGCGGACCGGACGAGACGTAGAGGGTGATCTCCGAGCCCTGCCGGGTGGGCACGTCGTTGCCGGGCGCGGTGCGGGTCGCATTGCCCGCGGCCACCTCCATGCTCGGCTCCTCCAGCTGCTTCACCCGGAAGCCGGCCTGGACCAGGTTGTCCTCGGCGGCGTCGGCTTTGAGCCCGGTCACCTTGGGTACCGCGATCAGCGGCGCCGAACTCCACGGCTTCCACAGGAAGAGCGACCCGATCAGCACCAGGATCAGGGCGAGGGCCACCGCCACCTTGGTGCCGCGCCGCCGGTAGACCGGCAGCTGGGCGTTGTAGTCGGCCGAGTCGTCGCGCCGATGCCGACGCGGGGCGGCCAGCGCGGCGGTCTCCAGCGGGTCGTCGTCGTTCTCGTCGAGCAGCATGGGGGCCGACGGCTTGCCCCCGGCCAGCACCTTGATCAGGTCCGAGCGGAACTCGGCGGCGGTCTGGTAGCGGTTGGCCGGGTTCTTGCTCATCGCCTTCATGACGACCGAGTCCAGCTCCGGGGCGATCTCGGGCAGCACCTGCGACGGCCGGCGCGGGTCCTCGTGCACATGCTGATGGGCGACGGCGATCGGCGAATCCCCGGTGAACGGCGGCTCGCCGGTGATCAGTTCGAACAGCACGCAGCCCATCGAATAGATGTCGCTGCGCGGGTCCACCTTGATGCCCCGCGCCTGTTCGGGCGAGAGGTACTGCGCGGTGCCCATCACCGCGGAGGTCTGCGTCATGGTCGACGAGGTGTCGTCGATGGCGCGCGCGATGCCAAAGTCCATCACCTTCACCGCGCCCTGGTGATCGATCATCACGTTGGCCGGCTTCATGTCGCGGTGCACGATGTTCGCGCGATGCGAGAAGTCCATGGCCGCGGCCACGTCGGCCATCCACACCATCGCCTGCCGCGGCGGGATGGGACCGTCGGCGCGGAGAATGTCGCGCAGCGTCTCGCCGTCGACGTACTCCATCACGATGAACGGCAGCGGACCCTCGGTGGTCTCCACCTCGCCGGTGTCGAAGACCTGGACGATCGTCGGATGGTTCAGCTTCGCGGCGTTCTGCGCTTCGCGGCGGAAGCGCTGGTAGAACAGCGGATCACGGGCCAGGTCGGGGCGCAGGATCTTGATCGCCACGTCGCGGTGCAGCAGCAGGTCGCGGGCGAAGCGCACCTCGGACATGCCGCCGAAACCGAGGGTCTCGCCCAGTTCGTAGCGATCGGAGAGCAGGGCCGCGGATTCCATCAGTTACCGCCCAGCCCCGGCAGTGTCGGGAAGGTGAACGAGAAGCCGGGCCGCGCGGGAGTCGACTCGGGCGTGGTGGTCGGCTCCGGCTCCTCCGTCGTCGGCCGGGGCCGGCTCGTGGTGGTCCGGGTGGTCGGCGACTCGCTGGTGGTGGTCGTCGGCGACTCGGTGGTGGTCGTCGTCCGGGTCGGCGGTGACCGGTCCGGGGTGTTGGTGACCGTCTCGGTCGACATCGACGGCGTGATCTGGCCGGAACCACCGGCACCCGGCGAGGTCATCAGCCAGTAGCCGATCAGTGCGAGCGCGGTCAGCAGCAGCAGTGCCGCGACTGCGGCGAGGACCTTGTGGCCGGTGCTCCAGCCGTTGTCCACCGCCATCGGGGGCGGCGGCTGGCTGCGCGGCAACCGGGCCGGGGCCGCGGCCGCTGCGGCGGCCGCGGTGCTGATCCGGGTGGACGGGCGGGCCGCCGGTCCGGCGGCGACGCGGGTGCGCGGCGGCGGCGGGCGACGGCCCGCCCGCACGGCGGCGACGGCCTCGGCGAACTCGCCGCCGGTGGCATACCGCTGCTGCGGATCCTTGGCGAGGGTGATCGAGATCAGCTCGCGGACCGGCATCGGTACCGAATCGGGCAGCGGCGGCGGCGGATCCTGGATGTGCTTCATCGCCACCGTCAGCGCGCCGTCGCCGGTGAACGGGCGGGTGCCGGTGAGCGCCTCGTAGCCCACCACGCCGAGCGAGTAGACGTCGGACGCGGCGGTGGCCTCGCCGCCGGTGGCCTGCTCCGGCGAGATGTACTGGGCCGTGCCCATCACCATGCCGGTCTGGGTGACCGGGGCGGCGTCGACCGCCTTGGCGATACCGAAGTCGGTGATCTTGACCTGACCGGTCGGGGTGATCAGGATGTTGCCCGGCTTCACGTCACGGTGTACCAGCCCCTGAACGTGCGCGGCCTGCAGCGCCCAGCCGGTCTGCTCCAGCATGTCCAGGGTGTGCGCCAGCGACAGGCTGCCCATGCGGCTGATCACCGAGTTGAGCGGTTCGCCGTCGACCAGTTCCATCACCAGGTAGGCGAGCGGGTCGCCGCCGTTACGGTCGGGCG
>CAZEOP010000097.1:0-11824 GCA_964513715.1 uncultured Gordonia sp. | reverse complement strand
CATGTGTTAAGCACGCCGCCAGCGTTCGTCCTGAGCCAGGATCAAACTCTCCAACAAAAACTTGAATCAGAGAAAAGACCTGACCAAAATAAACAATCCAAAAAATAAGAATTGACTGGCAAAAAATTCATCTTGTCAAAAAGACAGACTCCCCTAATACCAACCAACAGATTGGCACAAGAAAATCCATCACACACTATCGAGTTCTCAAAAAACACACACCCACCAGCACCACACAAACATCCAGCCTGCGCGAACTCCAGTGAACAAGGTTTGCCACCCGACTCGCGGGCAACTGTTCCAGACTACCGCCCGAAACCCATCCGAGTCAAACCACTGTGTCCAGACCCACACCCAACCCGAAAGTCGAAGCGCAAACCCGAGCAGTCTCACCCGAACAACCAAAACTCTAACAAGTTCCGGCCGTGGCTGTCAACCTCTAAATCAGATTTTCTGGCGAAAACCTTGCCGCTGACAACTCCGACTAAGTTACACACACCCCCACAGAAACACAACTCCCCAGGTCAGAGCGGTTTCAGTGGCGACGACCGGTACCATCGGAGACATGATGAAGACCAAGTCGACCAAGTCCTGGGCCCCCGCGGCACTGCTGGCCGTTTCCGTCACAGTGACGATTAGCTCCTGCGGGTACGACGGCAACGCTAAGAAGGACCCGGCAACCAAGCAGGTCGGCGCCCAGGGCGTCGTCGAGACCTTCGTGGAGGTCTACAACGACGACGGCTTCGGTGAGGCCGTCCGCGGCACGTTCTGCTCGGCGAATGTCGCGGCGAACGAGGGCAAGGAGGCACCCGACGGCGTCAGCTACGCACCCGGCTCCATGTCGGTGCTGTCCCCCGCGTCGGTCAGTGGCGTCAGCGCCCGAGCCGTCGTCCGAGCGTCGACGGTCGACTTCTCCGTCGCCCTGCAGAACGACAGTGTCCAGGGCTGGTGCATCACGGGGCTATCGGCAGCCACCGGCGGTGCCGGCTCGGCGGGCCAGTAGGGAGACGATGATGACCGCCGCACTGGGATATTCCGAGACGCAGCCCGACCGGGCGGCCGTCGACGCGCTGCCGGGTCCGGCACTGCTGATCTTCGGCACCAACTGGTGCGGCTACTGCCGCACCGCCGACCGACCGCTCACCACCGCGCTCGCCGATCACCCGAACGTGCGGGTGATCAAGGCCGAAGACGGACCGGGGCGCCCGTTGGGCCGCTCATTCGGCGTGAAGCTGTGGCCGTCGCTCATCTTCCTGCGCGACGGCGCGGAGGTGAGCCGACTGGTGCGGCCGTCCGCCGCGGGCCCGATCGCCGACGCCCTGGCACAGATCGACCGCTGAGCGTCGTTCAGAGCCCGGTGACCCAGGTTTGGCCGCCGCACATGATCGCCAGACCCGACGGATCTCGGGACACCCTGTCGACCGCCGGATCGCACGGCTCACCAACCCTGTGCACCTGGCCGTCTTCGGCCACATGCCGCACCCACTGGTAGCCGCCACCGGCACCAAGATAGGTACAGACGAGGCTGAGACCGTTCGCGTCGGTACCGAACTGCCGGGCCTCCGATTCCAGACAGGTGGCGCCCAAAGCCGGCACCGTCCCCGCGGGCACCTCGACGGTGACCTCCTGCGTGACGGTCGGCACGGGATCCGGCGAGGAGACGGTGTGTTCGATGACCGTGGTCACCGCGGGCGGCACGGGATCGGCGTTCCGGGACGAGGTCACCAGATACACGGCGACGCCCGTGACAGCCACCGCGAGGACGGCCGCGATGATCCCAAGAATCGCGGTCAGCGCCCGACTGCCATCGCGCGTAGCCATAGTCCCTCACCAGTGCGTTTAGGTGCTCCGCCGCCAGGACTCGAACCTGACCTTGGAAATGAGCTATTCGGTTGGGTCTACCTGGGGTCATTGACTCAACTGTCCAGGTAGAAGAGACTCTACACATGGAACACGAGCAGACACAAGGGACACGACGAGACACGCTAAGGGCCGGTTAAGGGCCCCATGTCCGCGACCCGTAGATCCTTCGGCACCGTCCGCAAGAAGCGCGCGAAGCCCCTGCGGTACCAGGCCAGCTACATCGGCCCGGACGCACGTCGGCACTACGCGCCGCACTGGTTCTCCGCGAAGCTAGACGCCGAAGGCTGGCTTGCCGCCGAACGCCGACTGATCGAACTAGACGCCTGGTCACCGCCCGACGAACGGGCCGAGGCCAAGGCAGCACCGCCCATCACCCTGCGCAACTACTCCGATCGGTGGCTCGCCGAGCGTGACGTAACGCCCAAGACACGCGCCCTCTACCGCGACCTGCTCGACTCGCGAATCCTGCCGCTGCTCGGCGACGAGCACCTGACCGACATCACTCCGGCGCTCATTCGCACCTGGTGGGCCGGCCTCGGCGACAAGACGCCGACTCGATCCGCGCACGCCTACCAGCTGCTGCGCACAGTCCTCAACACCGCCGTAGACGACCACCTGATCAGCGAGAATCCGGCGAAGATCAAGGGTGCCGGCCAGACTCCGAAGCGCCGTCAGCTCGACATTCTCACCCCCGCCGAACTCGATCAGGTGACCGCAGCGATGCCCGAGCAGTACCGCGCAGCTGTGCCGGTTGCCGCGTGGGCCGGGCTCCGGTTCGGCGAGCTGATCGAACTGCGCCGCAAAGACGTGGCGGTCGACGCCGCCGGCGGAACCGTGCTGAAGATCCGCCGCGCAGCTGTTCGCGTCGAGAAGAAGATTGTTGTCGGCGAGCCGAAGTCCGAGGCCGGTATCCGCGACGTGTACCTGCCGCCTCACGTCGCCGAGCTGCTGGCCGCCCATATGAAAGCGCACACCGGCCGGGGCCCCGAGTCCCTGGTCTTCCGCACCACGCGCGGGAAGCGACTATCTCAGTCAGCGTTCACCAAGAGCTTCAAGGCCGCCCTACCGAAGGGCAAGGAGACAATGCGCGTCCACGACCTGCGCCACACCGGTGCCGTTCTGGCCGCACAGGCGGGCGCCACGGTCCGCGAGCTGATGGGACGCCTCGGACACACGACACCGGCCGTGGCAATGAACTACCAGCATGTCGCCGCCGGCCGTGACGCCGAGATAGCGGCGCGCATGAGCAGGCTCGTAGCGCCGGCGGATCAGGCTGACTCACGCGAATAGTGGCGAGTATCACATCGACAGAAATCTGCGTTACGCGTGGTGCGATTTATCAATCAGTGTCGAACCAGTGTCGTACGTCGAACGCCCACCCGGCGAGAACCCATGGCGCACCAGGGCCCCACTTGGTTGCCGATCGTCGTACCTGCCAGCTCAAATAAGGGACACAACCGAACATAACGGGGAACGGCCGACCACAACGCCAATTGAGAACCGGCCGCCCCCGCCAAGAAGGAAGACCTGGAGGCTCCCTCATGTCGAGCGTATCGCCGTCGCGTCCATCGACCAAGAACTACCGGAACAGCAAGCAAATCGCCGCCGAGTTCGGCGTATCCCCCAAGACCGTCCGCCGATGGACCGCCGCCGGCCTCATTCCCGGCCAGCGAATCGGCCCCCGCCTCATCCGCTACGACCTTGACGAAGTGCGCGCCGCCCTGCTCGGCAACGCGCTCTGATGAACACGCAAATGGCCCTGGCGCACCCCGGGGCTATTTCGTCGGATCACTCCACGAAAAGCAGGCCGATCCCGCGCTGGTCTTGGCTCACCGCCGAGCGCCCCGTCACCCAACACCGTGGCCCACGCTGCCGCGCGCGGCACGCAGCGAACCGCGCCGGCGTCGCCGAGGCAATCGCATGGGCGGCCAACGACACCCCCAGAAGAGAGGTGAACACATGACGACATCCCCGCTGGAAGACGCCTTCGCAGCCCTCAGGCCACATGTCGGGGGGATCATGGCCGCGAAACGCGCCAAGAACAGTCCGGCGTACGTTCCACGAGTCGCCGAGCCCTCACCACTGCCGGCGCCATTGCCGGCCGATCAGCAAGCCAGGGCCGCGCAGCAGTTCGCCGAGTACGGGGAGCACGCCGAGTTGGCCGCCGAGCTGTACAGCGAAGTCGCACAGCCCGAGTGGACCGAACCCGACCAGCCCGAGCTACGGCACAGCGGCCAACTGCGAATGGCACACCGGCTCGCCAGCTACGCGGCCGATCGGCTACTACACGTCGCCGGCGTCGGCTGGCACCACTGGACCGGCGAACGGTGGGCACGCGACGACCTCGGCCACACCACCCGCACACTGGTCGAAGTCCTGCGACTCAGCCTCGAAGAGGCCGAGGCCAAGCGAGACCAGCAGCTCGCACGCGACGTGCGAAAGTGCGAGTCGGCAACCGGGGCACGCGGCACACTGGAGTTCGCGGCCGCGCTACCCGAATTCGCCTGTGCCGCCGCCGACCTCGACGCCGACCCCTGGCTGCTGAACGTCGCCAACGGGACCCTCGACTTGCGCACCATGCGGCTGCACGCGCACGACCCACGGGACCGAATCACCAAGCTCTGCGGCGCCGCCTACCACCCCGGTATCACCGCGCCCGCCTGGGGCGACTTCCTGGCCCGCGTGCTGCCCGAAACCGGCGTCCGCGACTACCTACAGCGACTCGTCGGCGTCGCACTTCTAGGCAAGGTAGAGCAGCATGTCCTACCGATCCTGACCGGTACCGGGTCTAACGGAAAGTCCACGGCCATCAACGCGATCTGTGGGGCGCTCGGCGACTACGCCTCGACAGCCGAGCCGGACCTCATCATGCACCGCGACGGCGCCCACCCGACTGGGGAAATGGACCTCATGGGCCGCAGGTTCGTCGCCATCGCCGAATCAGACGAGGGCCGCAAGCTCGCGCAGGCGACGATGAAACGACTCACCGGCGGGGACCCGATCAAAGCCCGCTACATGCGGCAAGACTTCATCGAGTTCATGCCGAGTCACCTCGCGGTCCTGGTCACCAACCACCTGCCGAAGGTCAGCGGCGACGACCCCGCAATCTGGCGTCGAATCCGCGTCATCCCGTTCAACGTCGTAGTGCCGGCCGGCGAGCGAGACCCCCAGCTTCCCGATCGTCTCGCCGCCGAGGCCGACGCGATCCTGACATGGGCCATAGCCGGCTATGCGGCGTACGTCGCCGCAGGCAACCAGCTCGGCGAGCCCGACTCGGTACTTGTCGCAACTGACCGCTACCGCGAGAAATCCGACCTGATAGCCGCGTTCATCCGCGACGCCTGCGAAGAAGGCGAGAACCTTCGAGTATCGGCCGCCGCGCTGCACGCCGCGTTCAAATCATGGGGCGGTATCGACGCTCGCCAAGTGACCCCGCCCGAGTTCAAAGCCGGCATGGAACGCCTCGGCTACACGCAGAAGAAGACCGCCGCCGGCAAGGTCTGGGCCGGCCTCATGGTCGCAGATGACGACCACCATCACGCAACATAGGCCGTTACCTTTCCGTTACCGGAATACCGCACCCGCAGAACCGCGAAAACGCCCTGACCTGCAAAAGTGCACCTTGTGCAACTGTTTCTGATTCCCCTACGCGAGGCAGTTTTCTGGATGAATACGAAACAGGTGCACAAGGTGCACTTCCCCTGGTCACAGCACTATTCGGCCAACTAGACCCTTGAGAACCATAGGAAGCGAGCAACCAAACACCATGATCGACACCGCCGGCCGCGCGCCTGGGCGAGTTCCGCCCAAGCCCCCGCTCGATTTCTCCAACCCCATGCCTGGGCCCGAGTCCGTCACCGTCGCCGACGCACTCACTCCCGCCGAGTGCGACCGCCTCATAGCCAACTACGACCCAGAAATGACGCTCGGCGGCGAACGCTGCCACATCGACCCCGCCACCTCCCCCGCACTCGCAAGAAAGCTCGCTCGCGTCGCCGCCGACATCGACCAGCAGCACTACCGATCGGGAGCCTCATGGGTCTACGAAGCGTTCGTCATGCGCTACCAACCCGGCCAGTACATGCGTGAGCACAGAGACAACGAGTACGAAGGCATCCCCCTAGCAGCAGGCGGCGGACCAGTCCCCCGCGTGCCATTCGCGCTCACTATCTACCTGACGGACCCGGCAGACTACGGCGGAGGCGCACTCGCAATCGGCGGCGAGCGACACCGCCCGGCAAGAGGAACCGCCGTCGCAGTCCGAGGCGACGTTCTCCACAGCGTGGACACAATCGAACACGGCGAGCGCTTCATCCTGAAGGTAGCGGCCGGTGTGCCGTCCAAACTGTCCTGGACAATGCTCGCCGGCTCGTGGGTACGATCCTTCAGCTTCTTCTAGGTCCCGTCCCCGAGTGGCCCCCCATCATCAGGCAGCCCCCCCTGCCAGCTGCCCCGTGCCGCCGGGTACGCCGTCACTCGCCAGGAAGTCAGGGACATCCTGTCCCTGACTCCCGACGAGCCTGGCTGGTCGATCGGGGTCTCGTCCGCGACAACCTCGCCGACTTCGAGCCTGTGACCGCCAGGTGGCAGGATGGGGGCGCTGGGGCGCACATAGCTCGTGCGCCCCAGCCTGCTCGCCCCCGCGGAAAGCACCCCCGCCCCCTGTCGCCACCTCCCGGGCCCGATCTACCCCCTTCTGGTGGACACCCTGGCGGGCCACGGCCGAGTCACGCAGCAGCATGCCGACGCGGAGCACCGCGCGCCGCGGGAACAGGGCGATCCGGCGCGCGTACTGATCCAGGCTTGAGCGTTCCTCTGGGAAACTCTCAAGGAATCCGACGCGATCGATGACGCGGTAGCCGTCCGACTCGATTTCGACCCGGTTGTCGAGAACGAGAGAGCGAATCGTCTCCTTCGGAACCTCGTAGAACGCGGCTCGCCTTGACGTGGCCTTCTACCACGGCCGGAAACAGATACAGGGAAATTGTGATGCAATTCACTGCTCCGACGTGGACGAGTGCACCATTAGGAAAGTAGTGTAACTAGCCGTTAGGACAAGTGTGTCCTCAGAACCGAAGCCCCGGAAGCGCACAAGCTCCGGGGCTTTCTGCATCCCAGAAACAAACGAGGAGCCCATGAGTACCACCATCAACCTGGACGAACTGATCACCGTCGAACAGGCCGCCGCCACACTCGGCGTCAGCGCCGCCACCGTCCGCAACCTCGCCAAGGCCGGAGACCTCACCATCGTCAACATCGGCCCACGAGCCGCGCGACTCAACCGGCCCGCCGTCGAAGCACTCGCAGCCACCCGCACCCACGCCAGATGACACAAGCCCCTGACCAGGGGGGATGACCCCCAAGGCTATCCACAGGCCCGCCCCTGGTCCAGGGCCTATCTCTCCAAGCCGGAATCCACAGGAGGCTAGGCGATGGGGTATTAGGGCCCTTTTTCTCCACCCGAACCACCAACGAGCCGGCACCTCGCCGGCAGAACAGGACGAAATCGTGACCGACGACAACCAGACGCCCGAGCCCACCATCGAGGTGCTCCAAGCGCAGGTCGCGAGCCTCGCCGCCGAGGTCGAGACGTGGAAGGGCCATGCCCGGAAGCACGAGGACCGGGCGAAGAGACGCAAGGCCGCGCAGCTCAAGCGTGAACAGGCCTATGTGCGGCGGTGGATCGCCCGCAACCCGGACGCGATCGCCGACCTGACCTAGGACGCAATCGTGGAAAACGACAACCAGCCGACGACCGAAGAACTTCAGGCGCAGGTCGCGAGCCTCGCCGCCGAGGTCGAGACGTGGAAGGACCGGGCGAAGGCGAATGCCTCGGCGGCCGACGAGCTGCCGGCGCTTCGCGATCAGCTGACCGCTGCACAGCAGCAGCTGGCCGACTCCGCGGCGTCCACCGCCGCGAGCGTCCGGGACGCGCTGATCAAGGCGCACGGTCTCGGCGACGAGGCCGCGCTGATCACGGCGACTGACCTCGATGGCGTGACGGCCCAGATCGACAGCGTCCTCGCGCTCAAGGCGCCGGCTCGACCGGCCCCTTCCGCGCCGATGGAAGGTACCCGCCCCACCACGAGAAGGCCGTCCACGAGGGGCGAGTTCATGAGCGAGCTGCTCGACGGCGACGACCGCTTCTGACCTACCACTGAGAGGAAATCCCCACCCAATGCACGCCAAGCCCCACCAACTCACCCAAACCCACGCCGGCTTCATCGCCGCATGCGAGAGCGTGGGCGTCAATCCACCTAAGAGCCTGACCGAGCCGATCACCTGCGCCAAGGCCATCGCCAAGCACTTCGCCGGCGAGACCATCGACGCGCTGATGACCCGCCACCTGGAAGCAGGCACCGACTTCCGTGATGACCCCGGCCTGTTGGCCGCCATCGCGCTGGCCCATGCCCCGAACCTCGAAGAGGTGGCCGCCGAGGCGATCACCTCGGCTCTGACGATCGGCGCGCCGGCCGCGTCTGCCGCCTGGCTGCCGGCGCTACGGGCGCGCTGCGACGAGCTGACCGAGGCATACGACGCCCTGGCCGAACTCACTGAGGACGCGCCTTGCCTGGATGCCGACTTCAATGCGCTGGCGCTTCAGCCGGCCCTCCTGTCCGCTCACAGCCGCGCGCTGACCGCCGCCACTGCCGTCGATGAGTTGGCCGCCTTGACGGTCGTCGCGGTCGATCCGCTCAGCGTCGATGCCTGGCTCGCGATGAGCGTCCACACCGGGGCAATGTCCGGTATCCCGCAGCGGCTGGCCGAGCACGCCTTGGCCGAACTGGATACCGCCACTGCGCACAAGATCGCCGAGTCGGCCAGCACCTCCACCCCGTCGCCCTCGTGGGCCCTACTGCGCGCCGGCATCGCACTAGACCCGACCGACGCCGAGGGCGTGGCGGCGCGAATCGCGGGCGATGCCGTGGCTGCCTGATCCCGCCGGCGTCACCGCCCTGCGGCACCATTTCCCGGCTCCGGGAAATGGTGCCGGTCCACGAAGACCGAAAACTGAGCACTCACCTTCTTAACCGAAAGGCAGGCCCCCAATGGCCCCCATTACAACCGCCGAACTCACCATGCCCCGGGACGTGGCAGACGGCATGATCAAGCAGGCGGCGAACGCCGCCGTCGTCGCCCAGCTGGGCAACAAGCAGCCCTTTCGCTTCGGCGCCACCGACTTCACCACCATCACCGGCAAGCCGAAGGCCGAGTTCATCGGCGAGGGACAGGCGAAGAGCGGCGCGTCGGTGTCGTTCGGCACCTTCGCCGCGAAGACCCGCAAGGCGCAGGTCACCCTGCGCGTCAACGACGAGGTGCGCTGGGCTGACGAGGACTACCGCCTCGGTATCCTCGAAGAGCTGGGCGACCTGGCCTCGGAGGCCATCGCCGAGGCGATCGACTACAGCATTCTGCACGGAATCAACCCGGCGACTGGTGCGGCGCTGTCGGGCAGCCCGGCCACCGTGGCCAGCGCGCCTCTGGTCGTGGCGGCCGCCGGCGCCGCCGACCTGGAAATCGAGAACGCAGTTGGCGCGCTTATCGCCGCCGGCGCGTCGCCCAATGCGGTGGCGCTGACTCCGCTGCTGGCTCACCAGCTGTGCACCAAGCGCGACCCGAACGGCCGCAAGCTGTACTCCGAGGTGCCGCTCGCCCCGGGGCCGTTGGGCAGCTTCGACGGACTGAGCGCCGTCGTTTCCCAGCTGGTCGCCGCCCCGGACGCCGCTTCGGCGGGCGCCAAGAAGATCGTCGGCATCGTCGGCGACTGGTCGGCGATCCGCTGGGGTGTCGTCCGGGAACTGCCGATCGAGCTGATCGAGTTCGGCGACCCGGACGGCGACGGCGACCTCAAGCGCAAGAACCAGTTCGCGCTGCGCATGGAGATCCTGCTCGCGTGGCATGTTGATTCGACTAAGTTCGCGCTGATCAAGGAATCCTGACTACCGCTCCCGCCTACTCTGCGGGGTAAGCCAGATTTACCCCGCAGAGTAGGCGACTACGGTCGCCACGCTCACAAGGGCAGGCACCGCCGAGAGTGACCAGACCGGGGGCGCGCCAGGTACGCGCGCCCCCGGTGATCCCAATCGTCCCACCCTTTTCCCGGCGGCGGGAAATGGCCTGTTCCTGGCCGCAGGGGTCGCATTTCAAATGCGACCCCTGCGAACGGACGTTGCATACGCGGTCCTCACCGAGGAGCACGGACTCTGCTGCTCACCTACATGCGGAAGCGCTCGACGCCCCGTAGGGGTCAATCCGCAGCCAGTCCCGGAGATAGCTGGTTGTCCTGTGCTCGGCTATGCGCCGGCACGCTCCCCAGACGCCGGCCGGCACTCGGCGCCCGATGAGCTTGTACCTGCGGGCGAGGGCGCGTGGGTGCAGCTGCAACCGCTGACACGCTGCCAGCGCTTCGCCTGCACTGCACGCGGCCGGCGACCCGTCGATGATGAACTCAAACTCGGCAACGTCGTCGTGCGCACGCTCTACGCGGTCCATGCTGGCTTCCTCTCGTTTTCGTTGAGAGACTGGGCCCCTCGGTGAGGGCCTGGGAGTTAAGGCCTCCCAGGCCCTCGCTGAGGCCGTTCTCCGGTTTCAAACCGGACTTCAAAGGCGTTGAACCCCGTAGGGGTGCCGGTGTCGATACCCCATCGCCGGTTCCCACGACACCTTGCCTACCTATCGCGTCAGGCCGTCACCGAATGGACCCGGCCCAACTGGGACGTGTCTAGGTGATGGCACCGGTAGCGCGTTGATCAGGCGTGTCTACGGTGGCCCCTGGCGCCGGCAGGGGACTGGGCTACGGCGCGTCAGCTGGTTTACGAGCGGCTGTGCAGGAAGCTCGGCAACGCGGTCGGAAGTCGGTTGCGCGCGTGCCCTCGGCGGGAGTCGAACCCGCCGACGCTGAGGCGTGAACCGTCAGGGCGCGATCGTGCTCGCCGAGGAAGGGACTTTGGTATTGAGCGCCCCTTCCTCGGCGCGTCAGCGGGGCGTCAGCAGAGTCATCGCCAGGTCCACGGTCGATCCCGACACCCCGAGCGCATCGCCCGCTACCAACCGGTCGAAGCGGTTCTCAGGTGTCGGGCGCCATCCGGCTTTCAGCAGCTGAGCCAACCTTCCGAAATCCACGCAGCGACACGCGACCTCCAGGCAGATCCCGGCCTCGACCTCGGCTGACTGCGGCCCGTCGTCGCCACGCTCGTGATGGATAATCTCGTGGGCGAGGGCTGAGCGTTCCTGGCTGAGTGTCAGGCGAGGATCGATGTAGATCGTGCGTATGCGGTGCGCGTATCCGGCCACCATCTTCCCGCTGAGTTCCTGGTAGACGACTCTGAGGCCGAGCTGTTCGGCGTGGCTCCACGGGTTGTACCGCCCTCGGCCTGCCTCATAGGCCGTGCGTCGTTCTTCTTCTGAGCCAAAGCCGTCGCCGTAGTGTGAGCACCAGCGGTTACAGGAGGGCCCGGAAAACGGCTGATCGTCCACGCTCACGCCGGCGCCTCCGGAAAGAAGATGGCCGACAACTCGGCGCGATTCTGCTCGTGGAGCTGGTAGGCAGCGCGCCGCTCGGCCTCGGTGTCGTAGTCGCTGCCGTAGTGGTCGCAGAACGTGCGGTAGTCGCTCATGCCGGCGCTCCCGCGTACCAGCCGAGTGCGTAGACGAGGTGCGCCACGCCGATCAGGCCGTAGTAGACCGCGGTCAGGCCGGCCGCCATGGCGAGCGTGGATAGGATGTGATGACGGTGCATCGGAATCGCCTCCGGTGTGTCGTAGACCCCGGCCAAGCGCTGTGAACGCTTGCCGGGGTCGACTCACTTCCGGGGCCAGATTCGAGACCAGAAGGGCCGGTTAAGGGCCCCTCGCACTTCTCAATCGATGGCGAAAACGCTGTCACCAGCGCATATGTACTGCTCCGCCGCCAGGACTCGAACCTGAAATGCCTGAACCAAAATCAGGAGTGTTGCCGATTA
>CAZEOP010000096.1:11092-12302 GCA_964513715.1 uncultured Gordonia sp. | reverse complement strand
CCAAGATGTGGATCTCGGCCGGCGACCACGAGATCACCGAGAACATCGTGCACCTGGTGCTGGCCAAGGCGCCCGGCGGCGGCCCCGGTGTCAAGGGCATCTCGCTGTTCATCGTGCCCAAGGTGCTGCCCGACGGCACCCGCAACGATGTTGCACTGGTGGGTCTCAACCACAAGATGGGCAACCGCGGCACCACCAACACCCTGCTGAACTTCGGCGACGGTACCTATCCCGTCCCGGGTAAGCCCGCCGGCGCCGTCGGTTTCCTGGTCGGGAGCGAACACCAGGGTCTGCGCTACATGTTCAACATGATGAACGAGGCGCGGATCGGTGTCGGCTTCCTGGCCACCGCCCTCGGCTATGTCGGATACCTGCAGTCGGTGGAGTACGCCAATACCCGCACGCAGGGCCGGCCGATCGACACGAAGGATCCGGGCATCGCACCGGTGCCGATCATCGAGCACGCCGACGTGAAGCGGATGCTGTTGGCGCAGAAGGCTTATGTCGAGGGTGCCCTGGCGCTCGGGCTGTACGCCTCACTGCTGGTCGACGAGGAGATGACCGCGACCGACGAGGCCGACGCGGCCGCGGCGCACACGCTGCTGGAGGTGCTGACTCCGATCGTGAAGAGTTGGCCCAGCCAGTGGTGCCTGGAGGCCAACAGCCTGGCCATTCAGGTGCACGGCGGCTACGGCTACACCCGCGAGTTCGATGTGGAGCAGTTCTACCGCGACAACCGGCTCAATCCCATCCACGAGGGCGCGCACGGCATCCACGGCCTGGATCTGCTGGGCCGCAAGGCGATCATGGACTCGGGCGCGGGCCTGGCCCTGCTGGCCGGGAAGATCGGCGAGACCGCCGAGCGCGCCCGCGCAGCCGGCGGCGAGGCGGCCTCGTACGCCGACGCGCTCACCGCGGCGACGGAGCAACTGGTCGCGGCCACCGGGGCCGCCTGGTCCACCGGCGATCCGGCGGTGGCCCTGGCCAACGCCACCGCCTACCTGGAGGCGACCGGGCACATCGTCGTCGCCTGGATGTGGCTCGAGCAGCTCCTCGCCGTCGGCGACCGCCCCGGCCCGTTCTTCGACGGCAAGCGCGCCGCGGCCCGGTACTTCTTCGGCTACGAACTTCCCAAGACCGGCCCGCAACTGGCCCTGGTCGCCGCTCGCGACCGCACCACCCTCGACGCCGACCCCTCCTGGTTCTGACC
>CAZEOP010000096.1:0-10992 GCA_964513715.1 uncultured Gordonia sp. | reverse complement strand
TCCGCCGGCCGAATCCCTCAGGACCACCGCTACCTCACCCGAAAGCCCGCCCGAAAGATCCGCCGGCTGAGCCCGTCGAGGCGCCAGCCGCCCTTCGACGGGGCTCAGGAGCCGACGGTGTCGAAGCCACCCGCAACAGCCTGTGGACAACGCACTTGTCAGAACCGCCCCAACGCAGCAGACTCCCGTCATGAGCGGCGGATTCGTCTACATCCTCCAGTGCAGCGACGGCAGCTACTACGTCGGCAGTACCCGCAGCATCGAGCACCGGATGGACCAGCACACCCTGGGCCTCGGCTGCGAATACACCCGCCACCGGCTTCCGGTCACCCTGGTGTTCAGCCAGGAATGCGAATCGGTCCAGGAGGCCTGGGGTTTGGAAAGACGGCTCCACGGCTGGTCCCGTGCCAAGAAGGAAGCCCTCATCAACGGCGAGTTCGATCGCCTCCCGGCCCTCGCCCGCCGACGAGGGCGACGTTCCGTTGCACCGCCCGACTGAGCGGTGCTTGGGCTTCTCCTCGTGCGGTCATTGCAAGTGTGGCTTCGACACCGGCTCGGCTAGCGCCTCGCCGGGCTCAGCCGGCGGTCCTGGAGGTCCTGGAGCGCACACGCATCGACTGACGCCTCGCGGCTCCAGCTCAGGTGGGCTGGTGGGCGGCGAGCCAGGCCATGACCTCGTCGAGCACCTCGTCGCGCTCGGGCTCGTTGAAGATCTCGTGGTAGAGACCCGGATAGATCTTCGTGGTGAGGTCCGCACTGCCGGCGAGCCGGCCGATCAGCCGGGTGCCTTCGGCGTTGGCCAGGGCATCCTCGCCGCCGTGCAGCGCCAGGGTCGGCACGCGCAGCGAGGGCAATCGCCGGGGGAACTGCCCCATCGCACCGATCAGCGCCCCACCCAAGCCGGCCGGGATCTTGCCGTGCCACACCAGCGGATCGTTCTCGTAGCCGGCCACAACCTCGGGGTCGCGGCTCAGCGCGGACGACGACAGTTCCGCCGCGGGCAGCCACGGCACCAGCTTCGACAGGATGGGCGACAACGTGATCATCAACGCGGGCAGGTCTTCACCCGGCACCACCGCCGGTCCGGACAGCACCAGGCCGGCCAGTTCGTCCGGGTAGTCCAGCGCATAGGTGAGCGCGATGGCCCCGCCCATGCTGTGCCCCACCACGAACAGCGGCAGACCGTCGCGCTCCACCGCTCCGATCACCCGGTGCAGATCGGCGACGAAATCCCCGAAGTGGTTGACGCCCATCGGCTTTCCGCCCGACCGGCCGTGACCGGCGTGATCCGGTGCGACCACCAGGTAGCCGGCATCGGTGAGCCGCTCGATGACGTGACCGTACCGGCCGGCGTGTTCTCCGAGGCCGTGAACGAGCGCTACGACGCCCACCGCCGGAGAATCCGGACGGTAGACGTCGTAGACGATGTTCCGGCCACGTTCCCCGCGAAGGGATCGTTCCGAATGCTCCATATCAGCCCGCGTCACCCATGATGTCGACCTTAGCGAACGGAGTGCGCTCCCAGATCAGCGGGAAGATCAGACCACCGATGAGGCCACCGGCCAGCGGCGCCAGCCAGAACAGCCACAGTTGCGCGGGTGCGCCGTCGCCGTTGAAGAAGGCGACGCCGGTCGACCGCGCCGGATTCACCGAGGTGTTCGAGATCGGGATCGAGATCAGATGGATCAGCGTGAGCGACAGGCCGATGGCCAGGCCGGCGAAACCGACCGGTGCACGGCCGTGCGTGGCACCCAGGATGATGATCACGAAGAACGCGGTCAGCAGGATCTCGGCGATCGCGACCGAGGTCAGCGAGAAGCCGCCCGGCGAATTCTCACCGAAGCCGTTGGCCGCCATGTTGCCGACGCGGTCCCAGCCGGGACGACCGCTCGCGATGCCCCAGATCGCCAGACCCGCGAGCAGGCCGCCGACGACCTGCGAGACCCAGTAGCCGGGCACCTCCTTCCACGGGAAGCGACCGCTGGCCGCGGCACCCAGGGTGACGGCCGGATTGAAATGGCCACCCGAGATCCAGCCCACCGCGTAGACCATGGTGAGCACTGTCAGACCGAACGCCAAGGCGACGCCGAGGAAGCCGATACCGAGCTGAACCTGGTGGGACACACCATGATCGCCCTCGGCCCCGGTGACGAACTTGGCCGCGAAGACGGCGCTACCGCAGCCGCCGAAGACGAGCCAGAAAGTGCCGAACAGTTCCGCGGCCCACTTGGCGCCGATCGAGTCCGTGTTCACAAACATCTCCTAATCGATGGACAGTGCACCGATCGTACGAGATGCAGATCACTTCCGCGGTGGCATCACTTGCGGAGAAGTACGCACAGGCTTACCTCCGATACCGAGCAACCCGGCCACCCCGCGGCCCGCCGACTCGATCACACCGAGCGGTTTCATCGCCGTCTCGCCGATGGCGACGAGCACCTCCACCTGGCTGACCACGCGTTCCAGCCGGGTGACGACGCCGGCCATCCGATTGACGGTGTCGTCCACGTTGTCCAGCGAGTGGTTCAGGCGCACCAGCGTGCTCTCAAGATTGTCTATGGCTCCGTCAAGGTCGCCGATGGTTCCGGTCAGTCCCGCGAGGACCGGACCCATGTCGCCGAGGATCCCCTCGACCTGATCGACGGTCTGATCGGCGTTCATCGCCGCCTGCGCCAGCTTGCGCAGGCGCTGCCGGTCGCGGCCGGGGCGGTCACTCAGAGGATTGATGGCCATGGATCTGATTATGTCGCTTTCCTCATCGTCGGCGCACCGGTTGGCGAAGAGGAATAGGTCTCGATTGCGCAGCGTTACCTCCCATGAGATACTTCAAATCTGAATTAATTAGGAGGCATCATGCCGGCCATCACCGCCGATACCCTGACGCTGCCGCGCCTGCCCGAGGCGCTGCCCGGTCAGTCCGAGCGCACCGTCACCTCGGTCACCACCGGTCCCCGCGGCTACGAGGGCGAGGGTTTCCCGGTGGTCCGGGCCTTCGCCGGCGTCCCCGCCGCCGCCCTGGACCCGTTCATTCACCTGGACCAGATGGGCGAGGTGGAGTACGAGCCGGGCGAGCCCCGGGGCACGTCGTGGCATCCGCATCGCGGCTTCGAGACCGTGACCTACATGATCGACGGCCTCTTCGCGCACCAGGACTCCGCCGGTGGCGGCGGCCTGATCTCCGACGGCGCCACCCAGTGGATGACCGCGGGTGCGGGGATCCTGCACATCGAGACCCCGCCCGCCGAGCTGGTGGAGTCCGGCGGCACGTTCCACGGCATCCAGCTGTGGGTCAACCTGCCGGCCGCCGACAAGTTCCTGCCGCCGCGCTATCAGAACCTGGAGGGGGCGCAGACCGCCCTGGTCGCCAGCGCCGATGGCGGCGCCCTCCTGCGCGTCGTGGCCGGCGATGTCGACGGCCACACCGGCCCGGGCGCCACGCACACGCCGATCACCTTCGCGCACGCCACCATCGCCCGCGGCGCCCAGCTCTCGGTGCCGTGGCGACCGGACTTCAACGCCCTCGTCTACGTCCTCTCCGGCAACGGCACCGTGGGGGCCGAGCGCCGACCGATCCGCGGCGGGCAGTTGGCCGTCCTGGGCGCGGGCGACCGCATCACCGTCGCCGCCGATGCGCACGGCCAGGATTCGCATCGCCCGGCGATGGAGGTGCTGCTGCTCGGCGGCCGGCCGATCCGCGAGCCGGTGGCCGCCTACGGCCCGTTCGTGATGAACACCCGGCAGCAGCTGATCGAGGCCGTCGAAGACTACCAGGCCGGCCGACTGGGAGTGATCCCCGACGGCGCCCTGATGCCGCACGTCGCACGATGAGCTCCTGGCGCGCGTTCATCGAGACCAGCGCCCGGCTGACGACGGTGATCGACGACGAGCTGCGGCGGGACGCGAACATGTCGCTGGCCGACTATCACGTCCTGCTGCTACTCGCCGAGGCTCCCGAGCATCGGCTTCGGATGAAGGAGATCGCCCAGCGCATGGTCTTCTCCGCCTCCCGGCTCACCTATCAGGTGGATCAGCTCTGCAAACGCGGATGGCTGCGCCGGGAGACCGCCGCGGAGGATCGCCGCGGCAGCTACGCCGTGCTGACCGAGCAGGGGCTGGCCGCCTTCGTCGCCGCGGGCCGCGGTCACCACGAGGTGGTGCACGAGCTCTTCTTCGACGTCCTGAGCCCCGAGGACGATCACGCCCTGGCCGCGATCATGGGGCGGCTGGCCCACCGACTCGACCAGCGGGAGCAGGCATGAGCACCGAGATCATCCGGGCCGCGGACCGGCACCACTGGGCCAACGAATGGCTCACCTCGCACCAGAGCTTCCCGGCCACCGGCAATTACGACCTGTTCGGCAACGCCCACGGCGTGCTCGTGGTGCACAACGACGACCTGGTCGATGCCGGCGAGGGGCTGAACGCCCATCATCACCAGAACATGGAGATCCTCACCTGGGTGGTCGACGGCTCGGTGGCACACCGGGACTCGTTCGGGAACGAGGCGGTGCTCTCACCCGGCACGCTGGGCCACATGAGCGCCGGGCGCGGGATCACCCACTCCGAACGCAACGCCGACGCGCGCCGCAACGGCCGGCGGCTGCGGGTGATCCAGATGTGGGTGGCCCCGCACACCGACGGGCTGCCGCCCGCGCACGCCGAGCGCGACTTCACCGCCGCACTGGCCGCGGGCCGGCCGGTGGTCGTCGCCTCGGGTCGAGCCGCTCACGCGGATCTCGGAGCCCTGCCGATCGCCAATCGATTCGCCGCGCTGCACATCGCCCGGCCGTCGGCCGGGCAGCGTATCGAGTTGCCGGGCGCCCCGTGGGCGCATCTGTTCGTGGCGAAGGGCCGCGTCGACGCGGACGGCGTCGTACTGGCGGCCGGCGATGCACTCCGGGCGACCGGCGAGTCGACCCGGGTGCTGACCGCGCTCGACGACGCCGAGATCCTCTACTGGGAGATGCACGCGGCCTTCGACGTGTGAGCCGGTCCCTGTGCGCCGGCCCCTGTGAGCCGGCCTCGGTTCACTGGCCGTCTGTGTGACAGTGGAGGCATGACGCAGCACCCGCTCGCCGACCGCGTCGGCGCCCTGATGGATCTGGCCCGCAGCGACCTGGCCGAACTGGTCGGCTTCGCATCCGTGCACGGCGACGAGACTCGCACCGAGGCCAACCGGCGCAGCGCCGACTGGGTGGCCGCACAGTTCACCGCGCTGGGCTTCGCCTGCGAGGTGATCGAGACCTGCGACGGCTCGCACGCCGTGGTGGGGCACCGTCCCGGCCGGGCGGGCAGTCGTACCGTCGCCCTCTACAGCCATCACGACGTGCAGCCCGAGGGCGATGAATCCCTCTGGCGCACACCACCTTTCACCCTCACCGAGCACGACGGCCGCTGGTACGGGCGGGGCGCGGCGGACTGCAAAGGCAATGTCGTCGCTCATCTGACCGCTTTGCGTGCCCTCGACGATGCCCCGACCTGCCATCTGCGCATCATCATCGAGGGTTCCGAGGAGGCCGGCGGCGAAGGCCTCGACGAGCTGGTCCGGACCCGGCCCGAGCTGTTCGACGCCGATCTGATCCTGATCGGCGACACCGGGAACGTCGAGGCGGGTGTGCCGACGCTCACCACGAGCCTGCGGGGCGTGGTGAATGTCCGCGTGCAGGTGCGCGCACTAGCGAACGCCGTTCATTCCGGACAGTTCGGCGGTCCCGCACCGGATGCGATGGCGGCGCTCATCGCCCTGCTGAGCACGCTGCGCGATGCCGACGGCAACACCGTGATCGACGGCCTGCCGAGCGACCAGCAGTGGACCGGCGCCGACTATCCGGTCGAGCGCTTCCGGTCCGACGCGGGCGTGCTGCCCGGGGTGGACGTGCTCGGCTCGGGCAGCCCGGCCGATCTGGCCTGGGCGCGCCCCGCGGTCACCGTGATCGGGATCGACGCCCCGCACGTCGACGACTGCGCGGCCGCGATCATCCCGTCGGCCGGCGCCCTGCTGAACCTGCGAATCCCGCCGGGCCTCGAACCGCAGCAGGCCTACGACGCCCTCGTCGCCCATCTGCGCGGCCGGGTGCCCTGGCACTGCGAACTGGAGATCAGCGCCGACGCCTTCGGCGCGCCGTTCGCCCCGGCCACCGACGGTCCGGGCTACGCGGCGCTCACCGCGGCCATGACCGCCGCGTACGACGGCGCCGATGTGGTCCATTCCGGCCAGGGCGGCTCGATCCCGCTGTGCACGGTCCTCGCCGCGGCGGTGCCGCACGCCGAGATCGCCCTGCTGGGCGTGGAGGAGCCGCAGGGCGCCATCCACGCGCCGAACGAGAGCGTGGATCCGGCCGAACTCCGACGCACCGCGCTCACCGAGGCGATCCTGCTCAGCGACTACTGACGCTTCGCGGCCTTGACCGGAGCCGGGGCGACATTCGGTACCGGCCCGGCTTCGGGTGCAGGTGCGGGCGCGGACTGCGGTGTCGAAGGCGCTTCCCGCGCCGGCGCCGGAAGCACGACCGGCGGGCAGACGCCCGGCGTGAACGAGCTCAGGTTCTTCAGCAGCCACTGCCCCACCCGAGTGACCATCGCGGTGCCGTCGTCCATCGCGCCGCTCACCGGCGCGGCGGCGATGGAGACCCCGTACTGCCCACGCGGCGTCGTGATCACGGCCAATTGCCGGACGACGTATTTGCCGGATGCATCCGAGACCGGACCCCAACCGCCCTTCACCGCCGAAGTGACACCCTTGGCCTTCGGTGCGGCCACGCCCCACTGTTGGTTGGGGCCGACGCGGCCCATCAGACCGAGGATCCGGTCGGTGTCGGGCAGACACGGCAGATGTGCGGCGAAGACCGACTGATCGGCGACGGCCCACGCGGTGTAACCGGGGTAGCTGTGCGGCTCGTCGAGCTCGGATGCGACGTGCGTATTGCGGTCGTGTCCCTCGCGGAGCACACGGGTCACCGCGTCCACGGAGGCCTTGCCACCGCCGAGTGAACCCCACAGCGCCTCGGCCGCGTCGTTGTCGGACACGGTGATCGCCTTGGTCTCCTGTGCGAGCACGCTCTTGCCGCGGGCGCGTTCGGCGGCGAGCGCCACCGGCACCTTCAGCGTCGACCACGCGCGGGCCGTGGTGAGCGTGCCGAACGACCGCGCGTCGTCCCCGCCGACCGGCGTCACGGCAAGCCCGATCCGGCCCGGCAGCTTCTTGTCCAGCTCCGCCGACAGCTTTGCGAAGCTCTTGGCCGGATCGGCCGGCGGCGCGGCTGGCGCACCGAGGCTGCCGTTCGACGGCAGCGGCACCCGCGGCGCGGCCGAGGCGCCTGCGTTCCCGGCGAGCACCGACACCGACATCGCCGCGGACATGCCGACCCCGAGCAACACTCGACGCACGAAGATTTCGATCAACCCCTCTAAGTCACTTGCGCAACATCTGTCACATTAGCCACACGAGCCAAGGGTTCCAAGGCGGGCCGTCGCACCGTCATCACGGCGTGGCCGGACCGTTATCCGGCGCCCTCGCGGCCTACTTGCAGCGGTTGGGCAGAGCCGACTTGATACCCGCGGTGACACCCCGGGCGTAGGTCTCGACCCCCTTTGTGTCGAGCTTTTCGCGGTCTTCGTCACCCTCGCCGAACTCGCTGTAGACCCACGGAATGTCCTCGGCCAGCAGAAGAATCTCCGGCACGGTGCCGGGCTTGCGCGGGGCGCGCGCGTTCACGACGACGACCTCGGTGCGTTCGGCCTTGCTCCGCGCCCGGGCGAGTGCCTTTCCGTACTGCTGGCTGTTCTGCGCCGTCTCGGCAGCGGTGAAGTCCACCGCCCGGGGCCGTTTCGCGCTGCCACCGCGGTACGCGCCGACGCGCTGTACCACCACCGCATTGCGCTCGGCAGCGGCATCGATGCTGACCCCGAGATCGGCTGCCGATTCCCGCGCCCGAACCACGCGCTCGGCATCGGTGACGAGCTCGCCGGCCGACTTCTTCAGCACGACGACGGTGTAGCCGTCCCGATCCAGCTTCACCTTCACGCTCTGTGCGACGGCCGCGGAGTCCCGATCTCCGGCGCCCCGCGGATCGATCGCCACGACCGGCGCCACGCATCGCACCGGTGCCGGCGGCATCGTGGACGTCGCCGTCGCCGATGCCTGCGCGGCCGGCGCCAACGACTCGACGGGACCCTTCTGCACCGAATCCGCGCAACCAGCCACCAGCACGGTCAGCACAGCACCCGCAACCGCCACCGGATATCTGTTCTTCACCGCTCGCCCCCTCAGCAATGCCCACCGAACAGCGCAGCGAGATGCCCGCCATCGCGACACAACCGGACCGCTACTTACAGAGATTGGGCAGGGCCGATTTGATTCCCGCGGTGACCCCGTTGGCATAAGTCTCGACGCCATCCGCGCCGATGGGAGCACTGCCACCACCGCCCGGGATTCCGAACTCATTGTATACCCAGGGAATATCCTCAGCGATCAGCGCAATCATGGGAATGTCGCCAGTCCACAGCGGGGCCCGCCCGGCAAAACTGTTATCCGTGACCGCGACCTTGACCTTCTCCACCTTGGTCCGCGCCTCGGCGATCGCCCGGCCGTACTTCTGGCTCTTCGCCGCGGTCTTCTCGTTGGTGAACTCGACCCGAAGGGGCTGTCCATCGGCGCCCACGCCCTCCCGGTAGAGCCCCACCCGCTGAACGAATACTCGGTGATCGTCGGTGTATGTGTGAATGCTGACGCCGATGTCCGCGCCCGCCTTCTCGGCACGGGTGACGCGCTCACGATAGGTGACACTCTCGTCGGCGGACTTCTTCAGCAACACCACCGTGTAGCCGGCGTCGGCCAAGTCCGACTCGACGCGCTGCGATACGGCCATGGCGTCGCCATCCTCCGCGCCGTTCGAGTAGTCGCGCATCGCCACGCCGGTCTCTGGATCGAACTCTGCCGTCTCGACCGGATTGTGCCCCGGGTCGATGGCGATCACGGGCGCCTTACACCCGCTCGGAGCCGAGGAACGCGCCGAGCCGGCCCTCACCGACGGCGAGCGCGTCGCGTCGGACGACGTCACGGTCACATACTCGGTGACCACCGCATCGTTGGACGATTGGCCCGAACAGCCGGCCACCAGCACCATTGCGACCGCACCCGTGACCAGTACCGGGAAGTAGCCCCTGGCTGTCGCAGAAATGCCTTCTGTATCGGTTCGCATCCGGTCACGGATAGACATAGACCACCGCGTTCCCACTCGCACCGCCCACGCACTTCCACAGCGGCGAACGATCCGAATCGTGGGCCAGCCGGCAGGCCATCGGCAGACCGGGACCGACCTCGGGACTGTCGGCGTAGACCGTCACTGGACTGGCCACGTTGGGATCACGCCCGACCAGTTCCCGCGCCACGTTCGTAGCGAAACCACAGGTGGTCGTTGAATAGCCGGTGAACACCGCTGACGCGGGGCCGGGACTGCACTGCAAATATGTGTTGAGGCCGATCCCGTACCGCCCGGGAACCGAGCGATACTGGGTAGTCGTCGTGGTCACGGCCGGTACCTGCTCGGTCACGATCGTTGTCGCAGGTTGCTCCGCGGCCGATTCCGAGACCGGCGGAGCCGCGACATCGTCCACGTCGCCCGAACCACCGTGATCGAGCACGAGCATGGCGATGACGGCCACGAGTGCGCCGATCAGCAGCGCCGCACCAGCAATCCATAACGCCGCTTGTCCACGTCCGCCGGATGCGGGCTGGTTGACCACGACCTGCGCCCCGTACGCCGGCGGGGATGCGCCGGCCGGCTGCGGACTCATGACCGGTACCGGCGGCGCACCGACGGACGAAGGAACACCGGCGGGCTGCGGAACTGTCATGCGCCGAGTCGCGCTGTACGCCGGAGTTTCGTTTCCTTGGTACGGGCCCGGTTGGTTCACCTGGTTCGGGTTCACCTGGTTCGGGTTCACCTGGTTCGAGTTCACCGCAGTCGGGGCGTAAGCCTTGCGCTGCAACGCGGCACGCGCAGCCGCGACCATCTCGCCGGGCGACGTGAAGCGCGCCGACGGATCGGTGTTCAAGCCGCGCGCCAGCACCTCGTCCACCGCTGCCGGCAGGTTCGGCCGGACCCGGCTGGCCGGGACGACCGGTCCGACCAGCACCGACTTGAGTACCTCACTCAGGGTCGCACCGCGATGCGCGGGCGCGCCCGTCAGCAACTCGTACAGAACGGCAGTGAGAGCGTAGGTATCCACCGCGCGCGACACGGGCTGACCATCGAACTGCTCGGGCGCCATGTACGCGGCCGAGCCCACGGCTGTTCCGGTACGCGTGAGGCGATCAGTTCCCGGCTGATCGGCCACCGCGATCCCGAAGTCCACCAGATACGCGAAGTCGGCGGACGTCAACAGGATGTTCTCGGGCTTCACATCCCGGTGCACGATGCCCGCCGCGTGCGCGGCGCCGAGCGCGGCAGCCACCTGGTCGATGATCGCCAGGGCGCGCTCGGGAGCCATCGCGCCGTCGCGCTCGATGACGCCACGAAGGTTCTCACCGTCGACCAGTCGCATGTCGAGGTACAGCGCGCCGTCGATGTCGCCGTAGTCGTGGATCGGGATCACATGCGGCTCGCCGAGCCGGGCCACCACCTGACACTCGCGCTGGAAGCGCTGGGCAAAGGTGCCGTCGTCGGCGCCACGAGCAGCAAGGATCTTCAGTGCGACTTCCCTGTCACGCCGCGTGTCGTAGGCGCGGTAAACATCCCCCATGCCGCCGCGCCCCAATAGTCCGTTCAGTCGGTAATGGCCGAACATCCGACCAACGACGGCTGTCGGATCACTCTCCGAGACCATTCCCGATCATTCCCCTAGTAGATGTGCACGACAGCATTGTTGCCGCCTTCGCAGACGACGATTCCCGCCTGGGGTCGGCACGTCATCGTATAGCTCCGGCGGGTCACCGGACTGTACGCGGACACTGAACGCGCCTCACCGCTGGGACCGGCCGCGAGATACGCC
>CAZEOP010000095.1:0-12365 GCA_964513715.1 uncultured Gordonia sp. | reverse complement strand
GAGGACGCGCACACCCCCATGGCCAGCACCCACTTCGGCTCGGCCATCTGGTCGTAGATCTGGCGCAGCACCGGCGCCATCTTCTGGCTGACCCGGCCGGCGACGATCATCAGGTCGGCCTGCCGCGGCGAGGCGCGGAAGGCCTCCATGCCGAAGCGAGCCAGGTCGTAGCGGCCGGAGGTGGTGGCCATCATCTCGATGGCGCAGCAGGCCAGACCGAAGGTGGCGGGCCAGAGCGAACCCGACCGCAGATAGCCGGCCAGCTTCTCCACGGTGCTCAGCAGAAATCCGCCGGGCAACTGCTCCTCGATCCCCATGCCGGGGCTCCCTTCCGCGTCGATCCGTCGTGTGCCGGGGCTGTGCGGCTCACGAATTGCCTACTCAGTCCCAGCGCAGCCCTCCCCGTCGCCACTCGTAGGCGTAGGCGACCGAGACGTTGACGATGAACAGGGCGACGGCGATCAGGCCGAACCAGCCGAGCGCATCGGCGGCGACGGCCCACGGGTAGAGGAAGACGATCTCGATGTCGAAGATGATGAACAGCATCGCCGTCAGGTAGTACTTCACCGGGAAGCGGTGCACGAGGGCGCTCGGCGGCAGCGGCTCGATCCCGCATTCGTAGGCCTCGAGCTTCGCGCGGTTGTGCCGCCGCGGCCCGACGATGGAGCTGATGACGACGGAGACGCCGGCGAAGGCGAGGGCCACGGCGCCGAGGATCAGGATCGGTGCGAAGGCGTTCATTCGGACCTCAGCTCTCCTGTCCCGCAAGGTGATTCGTGCTGCCGGGCCCCGACACCGGATCCGTCGCCGAGTGTCTGTGACCCACAACACACACTTACCACGCGGGCGCGGGGTGTGCGGGATTGCGCGGCTATTGCCCGGCGGCGCGTCGGGCCGGTGACATGGTCAGCAGCCGGGCCACCGCGCGCGGCAGCGCCAGCGGATCGACGGGCAGGGCGGCCACCGCGTCGGCGCGCGACCAGTCGGCCAGCCAGCGGTCGGCGGCGCGGGCGATCAGCACGAGCAGCGGCGGACACGGCTCGTATTCGTCGCGCACCTGCTTGGCCATGCCCAGGCCGCCGGCCGGGGCCGCCTCCCCGTCGAGGATCACCAGATCCACGCCGCCGGCGTCGAGCGCGGCCAGCAGGGCCGGCGCGGTGGCGACGTCGATCAGTTCGACGGCGGGCAGGTCCGGGTGCAGCCGATCGCCCAGCGCGGCGTGCACGCGTGAGCGGGTGTCGGCGTCGCTCGAGTAGACGAGCACCCGCAGCACCACTTCGTCGGCGCGAGGGCGGTCGCGGCGAGCGGGGTCGGAGCGCGAGACGGGGCTCATGGCCCGACGATAACGCCGGTGTGCGCGGATCGCGGCGCAATCGCGGGCGCGGCAATAAGCTGGATCCGGGCCGCGCGGGTGCGGCCGGCGACGGGAGGACGGACGGATGTCGGCGGTACTGCGCACACTGGAGCGAGGGGATCTGCCTTTCGTGCACCAGTTGTTCAACGATCCCGTGGTGATGCGCTACTGGTTCGTGGAACCGACGTACTCGCTCGCCGTGATGGAGGAGCGGTACACGCGCCGGCTGGAGGACGAGAGTGAGCGCCGCTTCGTGATCGACGACGGCGGGCGCCGCTGCGGCATCGTCGAACTGGTCGACATCGACCTCCGGCACCGGCACTGCGAGTTCCAGATCATCGTCGCCCCGGACTGCCAGGGCCACGGCTATGCGGGGGCCGCGACGCAGGCCGCGCTCCGCTATGCCTTCGCGGTGCTCAACCTGCACAAGGTGTACCTGCTGGTGGACAACAAGAACGAGCGGGCGATCCACGTCTACCAGAAGGTCGGCTTCCGGATCGAGGGCGCGCTGACCGAGGAGTTCTTCGCCGACGGCGCCTATCAGGACGTGACCCGGATGGCGATCTTCCAGCGCGATTTCCTGGCCTCGGCCGGCTGAGACGCCCCATCGGCCGGTCTGCCCGGCAGTCGGCGGTGTGCTCAGTCGTTGAGGGCTGCCAGCGCCTGCCGTGCGGCCTCCAGCTCGCGGCTGAGCTCCTCGACGCGGCGTTCGGCGGCCAGCCGGGCCGCGGTGGTGAGGGCGGCGACGGCCGTGACGGCGGCCTCGTCGCCGAGTTCGCGGACGGCCGCCTCGGCGACGTCCGGGCTCACCGGTCGGGACCGCTGCGGTTTGTGCGCGCCCCGGGTCAGCGCCACCGACCACTGATTGTCGGGCGAGCCGTAGAGCGTCACCGTCACGGATTTGGCTCCGAACTTGGTGGCTGCGGACTTGGTGGTTGCCGGCTTCGCGGCCGCGGATTTAGTGCTTGCGGACTTGGCGCCCGGGGACTTGGTGCTTGCGGGCTGGGTGCTTGCGGGCTGGGTGCTTGCGGGTTGGGCGGGTGCCGACTCGGCTGGAGCCGGTTTCGGGGCGGGTGCGGGCTTCGGGGGTGCCGGCTTCCTGCGCGGTCGATCTGCCTGCGGGGGAGCGGCTTTCGTCCGGCGCAGCTCCTCGGCGTCGTAGGGCAGCTCGTCGTCGACGCCGCGCGGCCGCACCAGCACGGTGCTGCCCGAGACGCTCACCACGCGGGCGGAGCTGCCGGGCGGCAGACCCAGGCTGGGGATACCCTCGCGCAGGTAGACGGTGGCACGTTTGCCTGCGGCCACGGCGGCGGCGAGGGCGGTGAGATCGTCGGCGGTCAGCGAGGCCGAACGGGTGCGGGCGGACATGGTCTTCAGTCTGCCGGATCGGCGATCAGCGCCGCGAGCGCGTCCTCGCCGCGCGCCGCATATGCCTCGCGGATCCGGGCCGGCGGGGTGCGGGCGGGCAGGCCGACCGCGGTGGCCAGGATCTCGGCGGCCTGGCCGGGACCGGCGGCCGACGGCGCGCCGACGGCGGCGAGCGCGCGCTGCCACCGCTCGCCGGCAGCGGGGTCGGCGAGCGGGGATCCGGCAGGCTCCACGGCGAAGCGTCCCGCGGGCCGGCCGGGCTCGCCGTCGGCGAAGACGAAGAAGACCTCGGCGCCCTCCACCAGGTCCAGATCGGCGAAGAACCGGCGGGTGCTGCCCAGCGTCGGCTGCAGCGAGGTCCAGGCCACGGCCTGCTCGCCGTGCTCGCTGTCGAGCTGGCGGGTCTCACCGAACTCCAGCCCGAGCGCCGTCGCCAGGGCCACCGGCAACGGTGCGCCGCTCCCGCGCAGATGCTCGCGGTTCACCGTGACGCGCAGCTTCCACGTCGAGCCGATGCGATAGAGCTGGCGGGTCTCGGCGGGCGATTTGCGCGGCTGCGGGCTGCGATCGCTGCGCGAGACCACGCCGTCGACGGTCTGATAGGGCGGCGCCGCGGCGTAGGCGCTCACGCTGGCGGCCTTGACGTCGTAGGCGGAGGTCAGCTCGTCGACGATGGCCGCGAGCGGTGCGCTGCCGCCGGCGTTCTCCAGGAGGGTGCCGATGGCCGAACGGATGGATTCGTAGGCGCGCCCGCCCCAGCTGCTCAGCCCCCACAGGGTGCGGCTCACTCGCTGGAAGCGGTCGTCGCCGATCATCTGGTTCACCAGGGTGCGCGCCGAGCGTTCGGTGTGGAAGGCCGCGACGAGGTCGTCGGCGGTCATCGGCTCGCCGTGGATCGCCAGGATCCCGGCTGCGTAGTCCTCCACGGTGGTGGTGCGGATGAGGATCTTCTCCCGATGGACTACGGCGCCGGCGCGCTCGACCCAGCGCAGCGGCCACCGCGGGTCCACGGTCTCCACTCCGGTGCCCGCCGCGCCGCCGTGTCGTTCCAGCAGCGCGGCCGGATCCACCACGCCGAATTCGTCGGCGAGGGTGGCCAGCTGCTCGGCGGTGGCATCGCGGGCGGCCTCCAGGCTGGGCGCTGCGGCCCAGCCGTTGGCCACCTCGAAGGGGACGCCGATGCCGGTGAGCACGCGCCACAGCGGACGGGCGACGGCGGGGACGTGCTCGCCCAGCGGGGGGAGTGCGGCCAGCAGGTCGTCCAGGGGGCGGACGGTGCCGATGATGCGGGTGGCCGAGGCGATCAGGAACTGCGCCTCCGAGCTGGTATCGAGCCAGCCGAACAGCTCGTCCAGCGCGCGCGCCTCGTATTGGCGCACGCGCTCGCGGGAGACGCCGTAGCTCTCGCCGAGGGTTTCCAGGCGGGTGCGCTCGTCGCCGAGTCGGCGGAGCGCGAAGACCTCGCGGTCGCGCTCGGGCAGGGCGCCCAACCGCTCACTCAGCTGCTGGGCCACGTCCACCGGGCCGTCGGCGGCCACTGCCGGACTGTCGGCGGTGAGGCCGCCGAGGCGGGCGCGGGCCTCGTGGACGACGGCCGGGGCGTGGGCGGGCACCGGGTCCAGGAGCGGTGTGTCGGGTGCGCCGGTGACGCTGCGCCAGCGGGCGATCGTGCGCAGATCGTCGAGCACCTCGGCGGCTGCCCGCGCCCGGTCGTCGCCGCCGGTCCGCCCGGCGGCCTCGGCGGACAGCTCCACCAGGCGGGTCAGCAGACCGATCACCGATCCCGAACCCATGCCGCGGCTCTCCAGGATCTCGGCCGGGCTGACCCCGCGGATCCGGTCGGTGGTGAACACCGACGAGGCCAGCAGCCAGTTCGCGGCCCGGGTGGGCAGCTCGTCGTCGGGGATCAGGTCGACGCCGCCGGGCAGCAGCGGCAGCAGTTCACCGATCGTGATCTCGGCCAGTGTCTCGGCCATCAGCACCGCGATGAGTTCGCTGTCGGCGCGCAGGACCTGCGGATCGGTGTCGGCCACCTCGTCGTCGATCCAGTAGAAGTCGGGGTCGTTGCCGCGACTGGCGAGCCACGGGGCCACGTCGCACCACGTCACCGCGCCCACCCCTTCCGGGGTGTCCGCGGGATCGGCCCGATCGGTGCTCATGCGGGTAAGTCTTACCTACCGTCCGGGTGACGTGGCGCACCTGCGGCCCTGTGTGTCGCCCGGCCGGATCGCTGATCCGACCGCCCGGCGTCTCCTATGCTCACTGCCATGGCCTCCGATCTCTCCGCCGTCGCCGGTGACGAATGCGTCTGCCGCTGCCACCGTGACTCGTCGATCCGGCATGTCGCGGCGTGCTGCGCGCACTGCGCCGGCTGCGACACCAGGGTCCGGGCCGCGGTGCTCACCACGCATCAGCCGGATCACTGCGTGGGCTTCCGGGCGGGCCGCAAAGCGCTGTTCGCCGATGCCGTGGTGTGCCTGCTGGCCGGCGTGGCCTGGATCGTCCTGGGCTTCACCCATGCGCTGATGCCGACCGTCGGGCACGGCGCGATCGGTCTGCTGCTGATGCTGTGGGGCGTCTTCCTCTGGCTCGGACCCGGCCGGCTGCCCCTGCGCGGCGTGCTGGCACTGGTGACGCTGGTGAACGCGATCGCCCTCGTCGCGGCGATTGTCGGCGCGATCCTCGTCTCGGGCACGGCGCTGACGACGATCCTCGCGGTGTCGGCGGCGGTGGTCGCCGTCTTCACCCTGTGGGAGTGGCTGGCGCTGCACCAGACTCAGGCCTGAACGGTCGCCGCCGTGACCGGGACCAGCGCAGCGCCCACGCTCGCCGCCCGCGTCGACGCGGCCGTGCGGGTGTTGACGCCGGGCTACTTCGCGCTGGTCATGGCGACCGGCATCATCTCGATCGGCCTGCGTTCGAGCGGCTGGCATCGACTGTCGGAGCTCCTGCTGGTGATCGACGTGGTCAGCTACCTGGTGCTGATCGTCGCCAACCTGTGGCGGTTGCGGCGGTATCGCCCGGAGCTGGTCGCCGACCTGTCCGACCCGGCTAGAGCCTTCGGCTTCTTCACCTTCGTCGCCGCCACCTGCGTGCTGGGCAGCCGGCTGGCCGCACAGGGCTGGGTGGGCCCGGCGCTGGTGCTGCTGACGATCGGCTCGCTGGCCTGGATCGTGCTGGGCTATACGGTCCCGCTGGTGGCCGCCCGCGGCCGGGCCGGCGCTCCGGCCCTGGGCATCGCGAACGGGACCTGGTTCATCTGGGCGGTGGCCAGTCAGTCGGTGGCGGTGCTGGCGGCGACGCTGGAGCCGGAGGTGCTGACCGGGCGGAACGCGCTCGCGCTGTTGGCCGTGTTTTCGTGGTCGGTCGGGGTGTTCCTCTACGTCGCGGTCGGCATCCTGATCGCCGTGCGACTGCTGGCCCACCCGTTCCGCCCCGAGGATCTGACGCCGCCCTATTGGGTTGCAATGGGTGCCACGGCGATCACGGTCGTCGCCGGGGCGCGGATCGTGATGATGGCCGATGCGCCGATGGTGGACGCGACGCGCGGGCTGATCGCCGGAGCCGCGGTCTTCTTCTGGGCGTTCGGCACCTGGCTGATCCCGCCGCTGATCGCGGCCGGCTACTGGAAACACGTCTATAACCGGGTGCCGCTGACCTACGAGGCGACGCTGTGGAGCATCATCTTCCCGCTGGGCATGTACGGGGTCGGCTCACGATTCCTCGGTGAGGTGGACCATCTGCCGATCGTCGAGGGCATCGGTCGGGTGGAGAGCTGGGTCGCGCTGGCGGCGTGGGCGGCGACCTTCGTCGCCATGCTCTGGCACATCTGGCGCACCGTCCTGCGCCCGGTCCGCGTCGGCTGACTCGGCGGCCTCGGGGTCGTCGGTCTCGGGTTCGTTGGTCCCGGGTTCGTTGGTCTCAGGTTCGTTGGTCTCGGGTTCGTCGTCGAGCGGATTGTGGAAGGCGACGTCGATCACCTCGAAGCCCTTGTTGCGCTGGGCGCGGGCCATGCCGGTGTAGGCGCGTTCGTCGCCGTGGGTCAGATGCACCGAATCGGTGAACGGGGTGAGCAGCGAGCGCGGGTACAGCCGGTCCACCCGCACCACATTGATCTCCAGGCACACCACCACGAGAGCGGCCGCCAGGTACAGGAAGGCGATCAGGCCCAGGACGGTGGCGAAGACGCTGCTGATCAGCTGGGCACGGGCGACGACGCGTTCGGCGTAGACCTGACCGAAGTGCTGCAGCGCCTGCCAGCCGATTGCGGCGAGCACAGCGCCGGGCAGGACGTCGAGCCAACCGACGCGGCGCGCGGTGCCGAACTTCATCGCGAAGGTGAACACCGCGATGCCCAGCACGATCGAGCCCAGCAGCACGAAGGTGCCGGAGATCGAGTCGTCGGGCAGCCATGCCGAGGCGATGTTGATGGCGATCAGGCCGATCATCGCGACGCCGACGGTGAGCATGAGGACGAAGCCGCGCACCCGGACGCGGATCGGATCGGGCCGTGAGTTGCGGGGTACATGCCAGGCGACGTTCATGGCGTTCTGGGAGGCCACCGAGACGCCGAGCCCGCCGTAGAGTGCGCCGGCCAGACCGATGATCACCGCGACGGTGCCGCCGGTGATGCCGGAGGGCTGATGCAGTTGCTCACCGATGATCGGGATCTGTTCCAGCGTCCACTGCACCACGGTGTCGCGCAGTGCCGGTTTGTGCTCGAGCACCATGCCCATCACCGTGGTGAAGATCAGCAGCAGCGGGAAGAGCGAGACGAAGGCGTAATAGGTGATGAGGGCCGCGAGGTAGCCGCCCTGATCGTCGAAGAACTTGTAGGCCACCGCGAGTGGGAAGCCGATCACCGGGTGGCGCCGCTGGAAGTCGTCGAGCTTCGTGACGAACGACGACATCGACGACTCCTCTCGGTGATGACTGTGAACAGTAGGGTATTGGGTGCGGTCGGGGGCAATCAGAGTCTTGCTTGCGACGGTATGGCAAGTTAACTTGCTCTTGAGGTGATTCCCATGCCGCGCTCAGTAGAAGAGATCCTCGCCCAGGCCGACGCGCTCGCCGACCATTTCGAGTCCGACAACTTCGACGGTGTCTCCATGACCCCAGAGGAGTACGAACTGCATTCCGCTGCCAGGGCCCGAGCCGATGCTGAAGCCCGCGTTGTCAGTGCTGTCCGTCTCGCTCGCAGCCGTGGCCTGTCGTGGGCGAAGGTCGGTCACCTCGTCGGCACTTCCGGTGAGGCCGCCCGTCAGCGTTACGCCGGACACGCCGCCGACTGACCGGCTCGACGTCCCCGCCCTTGCTCCCATTGCATGGTGGCGGATGCGGACCGGCCCGGACTTGCGTTTCCGCAGGTCCGGGCCGGTCCGTCTTCGGGGTGAGTGACGGGACTCGAACCCGCGACAGCCAGGATCACAACCTGGTGCTCTACCAACTGAACTACACTCACCATCGACCCGCGGCCGAGACGCTCAGCGTCTCATTTGCCGGTCAGGCCCATACTCTAGCGGGTTTCCGGTGCCGGGCGCCAATCGGATTACTCCGGTGTGGTTCACGCAGGTCCGAGGTCCCTCGCGATGCCGTTGAGGGTGGCCGCGTCGGGGCCGGGCGGGGGGACGAAGACGGCCTCCCGGTAGTAGCGGAGTTCCCGGATCGACTCGCGGATGTCGGCGAGGGCGCGGTGCGCCAGCCCCTTCTCCGGCTGCCCGAAGTAGACGGCCGGATACCAGCGCCGGGCCAGTTCCTTGATGGAGCTGACGTCCACCATCCGGTAGTGCAGGAAGGCGTCGAGCTCGGGCATGTCGCGGGCGATGAAGCGCCGGTCGGTGCCGATCGAGTTGCCCGCCAGCGGAACGCCGCCGCCGGGAACCTGCTCGCGCAGGTAGGTCAGCACCATCTTCTCGGCCTCCGCCAGCGTCACGGTGGAGGCGCGGACCTCCTCGGTGAGTCCGGAGGCCGCGTGCATGTCGACCACCACCGGCGGCATTGCGGCCAGGGCGGCGTCGTCGGCGTGGATCACCGCGTCCACGCCGTCGCCCAGGATGTTCAGGTCGCTGTCGGTCACCAGTGCGGCGATCTCGATGAGCTTGTCCCGGCCGGTGTCCAGGCCGGTCATCTCGCAGTCGATCCAGACGAGCTTGTCCTCCATGGTCCTCACTCCTCGCCTTCGCCGAGCTTGGCGTAGAAGGTGCCGACGATCGGGGCGACGATGGCGCGCGGCGTGTACCCGCCGGCCACGCTCATCGCCTTCGACAGGGTGCCCGGTACGACGCGCATCTTGTTGCGCGCCAGGGCATCCAGGCTCATCTCGGCGACGCGCTGGGACGAGTGCCAGAGGAAATCGGGGACCATCTTGTCGACGATCGAGGCCTCCTCCGCGGTGGGCGTCTGGGTGCGCACCGGGCCGGGCGCGAGCAGGGTGACGTGCACGCCGGTGCCGCCCAGTTCGCCGCGCAGCGACTCGCTGAAGGTGTTCACGAAGGCCTTGGTGGCGGCGTAGGTGGCGTTGTTCGGGATCGGCATGTTGCCGGCCGCCGAACCGACCATCAGGACGCCGCCGGCGCCGCGCTCCACCATCTGCGGCAGCACCGCGAGGGTCAGGTCGTGCACCGCATTGACGTTGAGCAGCACCTGCGCCCGCTCGTAGTCCGGATCGAGCTCGGTGAGCGGACCGAAGGTCGCGATGCCGGCGTTGTTGCACAGGATCGAGATATCCCGGCCTTTGAGCTCCTCGCACAGCCGGGCGGTCGCCTCGGGATCGGACAGGTCGGTGGCGCGCACCTCGACGCTGACGGCGCAGCGTTCTTCCAGGTCCTGGGCCAGTTCGGTGAGGATCTCGCCGCGGCGGGCCACCAGGATCAACGAGTGGCCGCGGGCCGCGAGCACGCAGGCCAGCGCCATGCCGATGCCGGAGGAGGCGCCGGTGACGACGGCGCGCGCGGAGGGGGAGGGTGCGGGAAGTGCCATGCCCGACAGTCTAGAGAGCCGCTTGGATCGGCGGATTACCCGGCGGGGACTCGTGCCGTGGAGTGAAGTGGAGAGATGGGCGAGGATCGGGTGGTCGAACTCCGGACGCACGGCGTGAGTGGGACGCCGATGCCCGACCTGCTCGCCGATGAGGACTATGTGCCGGCGGACGAAGTGACGTGGCGGCAGATCAGTGCGACGGACGGCCGGCTCATCTGCCGGCGTACCGCGGATGGGCGGGACTACCTGACGAGGCGCGGACGGGTGCTCGAGGCACTGCACTGGGGTTCGGCGACTTCCGGCGGCTTCAAGGCGCTGTGGGCCGTCTTCGCTCCGTTCGCGCTCACGAATGTCGCGCTGTGGACTCTGCCGAGAGAAAATCCGGCGGCGCGCGAGCGTTCGCGGGTCGAACTCGGATGTCAGACCGTCGTGCAGCTGATAGGTCTGCTACTCACGGTGATCATGACGATGCAGCTGTCATTCGTCGTGATCGACCTCCTGGCGATCGAGATGTTGAGTCGCGCAACGTGGCGGAACGATGGGACGGTGGGCTGGCTCGGGAGTCCGGCGGCCGTTGCGGCGGCAGCGGTGCTCATCTTGGCCGCGCTGCTCGCGCTGGGCGGTCTTCTGACGCGGATCACCGATGAGGACACCGAAGGCGTCCTCCTAACCAGCTACGACCCGGGTCCGACATACGGTGCTGCGGCCGGGGCGTCGGAGAATGACGTGGCACCCGAATCGCCGTCGGGCTTTTCGGAACTGCCGGTCAGTGGGCGGTCCACGGAGCCGGGGGAAGCGGCTGACGAGGGCACCGACCTCCTGGACGGCAACCCGATGGTCGGTGTGCTCCGCACGCTGCACGGTGTGGCGGCGGCATTGGCGGTCGCGGTGTTCGCTGTGGCCGCCGCCGGCCTGCCGGGCTGGGCGGTGGCGATCCCGGTGACTCTTCTGGTGCTGGTGGGCGGCGTCATCGTTCGGGCGGCGGCGTTACCGGCAGACCGGACGAAGACGAGTCTGGGGCTGCTGCGCGATCGGTGCGGTCTCGTACTCACCGTGGTCGTCGGTGTGTGCTCTCTCGCGGTGACAGCGTGGACCGTCGCGTTCCGGGTGGCGAACCCGGAGCCCGGCCCGCCCGTCCGCGGGTGGATCGAGCCCATCACTGCGGCGGTTGCGGTGGCCGGCATCGCGTGGGCGGTGTTGTGCTGCCTGCTGCTCGTGGCGTCCCGGCACGCTTCCGATCGCTGGTCGACGTTTCCGCGGTCGTATCGCCCGTGGCTGCGCGGCCGGGTGGCGATCGTGTTCACGGCCGTGGCGATCTTCCTCGGTGCGGCACTCGGGGCGGGGCTGGCGAGACTGGTCGGATGGATCGTGCAGGCGCGCGACAGCTACCCGCCGTTGTACGACGTCATGGCCGTCCAGTGGCTGTTCATCGCGGGGGTCGGTCTGCTTGCCGTCGTGGGACTCGTCGTCTACCCGCGCCTGCGGCGGCCCGGATCCGACGTCGCCGCGGCGATGTCGCCCGGGGCCGATGGGCGCACATTGCAGGCTCGAGTCGAGCGGGCCGGAATCAACGGGCGTGCCGAGCAGATCCTCGCCGGTTTGGCGGCTCTGGTGACCACCGGATTCGGAGCAGCACTGCTGCTCGTCGTGCTGGATCGGGTGCCAGGTGTTCTGAGCCTGTTCGGTGCACTGGTACTGACCGCGCTGGTCGTCGTGCTCGGTGGGGCGATGTACGGCGCGCTGATGAGACCCGGGAGCTGGGGGAGGTCGCTGGGCATCGTGTGGGACCTCGCGTCATTCTGGCCGCGTGAAGGACACCCGATCGTGCCGAAGTCGTATGCGCCGGCGGCGATCGTCGACGTCACGAGGCGGACCGAGGCGTTGCTTTCGCAGGCGAGTGTGTCGAGGGTCGTGCTGTGCGGCCACAGCCAGGGCTCGCTCATCATGTACGGCGCGGCGCAGCGACTGATTGCGAACGCCTCCCGTGACGGGGCACCCGTCGATCGATTGTCACTGCTGACTTACGGCTCGCAGTTGCAGTGGGCCTACGGCCGCGCATTCCCGGCGTGGTTCGATTTCGGCACGCACCAAAGGCTGATGACGGGGCTCGAGGGACGGTGGTTCAACCTGATCCGGTTCACCGATCCGGTGGGCGGTCCGGTGCTGTCGTGGAATATGTCCTCGCTGAATGAGGACGCGACGGTCATGTCGGGCATCCTCGATCGGCACGGACTCCCGGACGAGGTCTGGCCCCCGGTCCGGGCCGATGCGCCGCTGCTGCTCGGCAATGAACTCTGGCTTGCCGACCCGCCGCCGGATCCAGGGGCCGTCGACTTCCGCCGCGGCCACTCGAACTACCTGCGCGAGCCGTTCTGGGATCACCTTCCGCCGCCGTGACCCGGCGCGGCGTCGCGCTTGGGGGTGCTCCGAGTTCCGTGACGACGATTGAGGTCACGGAACTCGGAGAACACCCCCGCAACGACGACTCAGGGGAGGCCGGCGGCGACCTCGGTGCCCTGGCGGATGGCACGCTTGGCGTCGAGTTCCGAGGCCAGGTCGGCGCCGCCGATGACGTGCGTGGTGATGCCGGCCTCGGTCAGCGGATCCACCAGGTCGCGCACCGACTCCTGGCCGGCGCAGACCACCACGTTGTCCACCTCGAGGA
>CAZEOP010000094.1:3477-12553 GCA_964513715.1 uncultured Gordonia sp. | reverse complement strand
CCACGACGACCTCAAGGGGCAGCGCCCGAGCGGCTACATCGTGCTCAAGGCCGGGGTGGACACCGACGCGGACACCTTGCGCGACGAGTTGGTGAAGCGGGTGCGTGACGAGATCGGCGCGGTCGCCACCTTCCGCGATGTCACGGTGGTGGCGGCGCTGCCCAAGACGCGCTCGGGCAAGATCCTGCGCAAGACGATGCGGCAGATCGTCGACGGCGAGGAGTACGCGGTGCCGTCGACCATCGAGGACCCCGCGGTGCTCGAGGCCCTCGTCGAACAGCTGGCGCCGAAGGACTGATCGGCCGGGTCAGTTCTTCCGGGGGCGGCCGTCGAGAATACCGGGCTGGAGCAGTATGCGCAGCGCCGCCATCACCTGGTCGTCGGTGATCGATTCGTCCAAGGCACGTTCGACGACGATCGCGTCGACCGAGCCGAGGTACGCCGACCACTGCAGTTTCGAGACGTGGTTGACCTGCAGTCCGCGCGCGATGCCGGCGGCGGCCGCCGTCTCGAGCAGATCGCTCCAGCGCGTCCGCCGGGCGAGCCGATGCTCCTCGAATTCCGGGCTGACACCGACCACCTCGATGAAGCTGATGCGCACCCGGCGGGCATCGGAGTAGAAGCCGACGAAGGCCTCGACCCCCGAGTCGATCACCAGTTCCGTCCGGGTTCCCGACGCGATCGCCTCCAGGACCGCTGTGGACACGGCCCCCATCGCCGCGTCCTGCAGGGCGTCGTAGACGGCGCGTAGCAGGTGCTCGCGGCTCTCGAACTCCTGGTAGAACTGGCGGGTACTCAGGCCCGCGGTGCGGCAGATCTCCGGCACCGACGTCGCCGCATAGCCCTGCGTGCCGAAGAGGGCGTTCGCGGCGTGCAGAAAGCGCTCCTGGCGTTCCCGCCGGCGGTCGGTAACCGCCTTCCCCCCGTAGACACGATCTTCTGTCACTCGAACAGATTAACTGGGGTTAATCGAATTCGTGCCAATGGCCGTTGAGCGGTTCACGCGTCGGCCGATGGGGGACAGTCGTTGACGGCGGGTCGTCCGGCCAGGCGATCAGTGGTCCAGGTCAGCAGATCGGCGACGGCCGGGGATCCGGAGGCCACCACACCGAGGTGATCGAGGTCCGGGTACTCGCGGAACTCCACGGTGGTTCCGGCCGCGCACTGGGCGGCGACAAAGGTGCGTTGCCCCTCCGGGCTGACGATCCGGTCGGCACCGCCCTGCGCCAGCAGCAGCGGCACGGACAGCGGGGCCGACGGGGTGTTCTCGGCCAGCCGCCGGCCGAGCGGACCGGTGGTCGGATCCTCGGTGTAGACGCCGTCGCCCATGATGAGCGATTCGATCACTGACACCGTGAAGGCCGGGTCGACGATGCAGCGGGTGGCCATCGCGCGCATCGGCAGGCGTCCGGCCACCGAGACGTAGTCGTCGAAGCGCACGTCGTCGTAGTACTCGCTGTAGGCCGCCAGCACCAGACTGGCCAGCATGCTGCCGCCGGCCATGTCGGTCAGGCCGCGGGCCATGGAGGTCAGCTCGGCGGCCGGAGCGAGGGCGGCCACGCCGATCACCCGGGTGTCGGGCGCGTACTGCGGGGCCAGGATCCCCGTCCACAGCGCGGAGTGGCCGCCCTGCGAGTGGCCCCACACGACGGTTTCCGGGGCCAGTGTCAGTTCGGTCAGCTGCCGGGCGGCGCGGACCGAATCGAGCACCGAATGGGCCTCGCCCTCGCCGATCAGATAGGGATCGGGCCCCGGCGTGCCCATTCCGATGTAGTCGGTGGCGACGAGTACCGCGCCCATCGCCATCAGCTCGGGTACGGCGGGGGTGGCGCCGGCGCCGAGGGGCTCGGGCAGCAGCGACGGTGCGCACGAGCGGGCGATGCCCGAGGTACCGTGCGCCCAGGCGATCACCGGGCGCGGGCCGGGCGGCCGCTTCTCGGGTGCGACGACCAGCGCGCTGGCCGGCACCACGCCGCCGCCGCGGCCGGTGGTCGCGTACAGGATCAGCCACGCCTGGCTGTCGGCCGGCATGCCCCGGTGGAACGGCTCGGACTTGAGCAGTGTGCCGGGTGCAGTGCCGGCCGGGATCTGCGCGGAGTAGAAGTCGCCGGGCTGTTCTCCGGCCGGCCGGTGCAGGCCGAGGCTCGTCACGGCCAGCGGCAGCGCCACCGCCAGCGCGATCACCGCCGCGGCGAGGCGCACCCAGCGGGCCGCCCCGCTCACCGGCTCGGCGCTGCCGGTCTCGCCGGATCCCCGGATCGCGCGGTACAGGCGGGTCAGACCGAGCCAGATCAGCGCGAGCCCGACCACGAAGACGGCGGCGAAGATCGTGACGCCCGGCCAGGCCAGGGCCGCGACGGCCACCGCGATCGCGGCGGCGCCGAGCAGGCCGTCGGAGAGGCGGTCCACCGGATCGCCGCGGCGCAGCGCGCGCAGGATCAGACCGGCACCCGAGGCGATGAGCGCGATGCCGGCGATGAGCGCGATGCTCACGACCGAGAGACCGGGGCGGATCAGGAGGATCGCCGCGACGACGAGCAGCACGGCGGCGCCCAGCCAGTCGAGCACGCCGCGGGTCTGCCGGGCCCGCACGCCGACGGCGACCGCTCCGGCCAGCAGTGCGAGGCCGATCAGCAGGCCGACGAGTGGCGCGGAGGCGAAGGGCCGCAGTGCGAGGACGACTCCGGCAGCCAGCAGGACCAGGCCCGCGACGGCGTCGAGCAGACGCTGATTCCTCATGCGGCTCAGGGTAGAACGGCGCCGCGGCAGTCGCGCGTGGTTGCGCTGGCCGGTGTTTCATCGCCGGTGCGGTGAACTTGCCGGTGCGGGTGGAGCCGGTCATCACCGTGGCGTGGCCCGGCGGCGTGACCCGCCGACCTGACTCCCCGGGTGTCGGGGTGTCAGGCGGCGGTGTCGGGTCCGGTGTTCGTGCCGGTGGTGTCGGAGTCTTCCTCTGCGGTCCGGTTCACAGAACCTGGGGCGGTTCATGACGATTTCGGTGGGGATCTGGTGGGGTCGGCCGAGGGCTTTGTGGCCGAGGATCCAGTCGCACATCGCTTCGAGGGCGTCGTGGTGGCGTTGCTCACTCGACCGGGTGTCCCGGCCGCGGGCTTGCTGCCACTGCTTGCGGTCGAGGTCGGGGTGATCGGCCGGTCCGGTGGGGGAGTCGGGGTCGTCGGGGTTGTTCATGCCGGGTGCGGAGCGAGGGAAGGGGTCTCGACTGCGCTCGACCAGCGAAAAGAGGGGAGGCCCCTGAGCGCAGCCGAGGGACGACCAGCGGAGGCCTTACTTGCCGGCCAGCACGCCCGGGCGCAGGACGGAACTGATCGCCTGCAGCAGTTCCTCCTCGTGCAGCGACGGATCCAGCGCCCGCACGACGACGACGGCGTTCACGGCGCCGATGAACGCGGTCCACTGCAGTTCGCTGACGGTCGAGACGGCCAGGCCCCGGTCGCCGGCCGCCGCGACCGCGGACGACAGCAGCTCACCCCAGCGTGCACGGCTGGCGTGCCGGTGATCCTCGAAGGCCGGGCTCACGCCCACCACCTCGACAAAGGAGATTCGGGTGTGCCGGGGATCGGTGTAGGCGGTCAGGAAGGCGCGGATGCCCGCGTCCAGGACCTTGTTCAGTGATCGCCCGGCGGTGATCGCCGCCAGGGTCGCGTCGGCGACCTGCGCCATCGCGCGGTCCTGCAACTCGTCGTACAGCGTGCGCAGCAGGTCTTCGCGGTCGCTGAACTCCTGATAGAACTGCCGGGTGGACAGGCCCGCCGCCCGGCAGACCTGGGGCACCGCGGTGCCCGCGTAACCGGTGGTGCCGAAGAGTTCGACGGCGGCCGCGAGAAACCGTCGTCGGCGGTCGGCCCGGCGGTCGGCCACCGCCTGGCCCCCGTAGACCCGAGAGTCGTTCACGGGGGCCAGGCTAGCGCGCGGTCGGTCCGGCGCCTACTTGCCGCGACCGATCTGGGCACCGAACAGGCCGGCGATGTTGACCCCCACGGTGTCGGCGAAGACCGGCCACCACTGCGCATCGGTGGCCATCGAGAGCTCGTCACGGGTGGTGCAGCCGGGCGCCGCGGGTTTGCCGTCGAGACGGTCCTTGAGCCACATGACGGCCAGCGGAGCACCGGAGATCTCGGCGATGACGTGCTCGGACAGGTGGTCGCGGGTGTAGCTGACCGATGCCTTCGGGTCCTTGCAGTAGGTCTTCACCAGCGTGTTGACCTGGCCGACCGGGATGATCTCGTCGAGCTGGGATTGCCACATGTACATCGGCATGTCCGGGACCGACTGGCCCATCTTGGTCTCGCGCAGCACCGTGGCCACCGGCGGCGCGGTGAGCGGATCGCCGGGCCAGTCGATGAAGCCCTTGTTGTTCAGGAACGGCAGCAGGGCCGAGGTGTGGCCGACGCACAGCGGCTGTTTGATCGCGCGCAGCGCCTTGCCCGCGGGATTGAGCCGGCGGTTCAGGAAGCGGTCGAAGTCGCGGTACTCGTTGGCCAGGCCGAAGACGGCGGCCAGGACGAGGCCCGAGGTCGCACCGTTCTGGGCGTAGTTCAGCACCGCTTTCAGATCGGCGGGGATACCGCCCTCGGCGGCGCCCACCACGTTCAGCTCGGGCGCATAGTGCTGCTTCAGTTCGGCGGCGTGACCGGTGACGATCGCACCGCCGGAATAGCCGTACAGCGCCATCGGCGATTCCTCGGTCACGCCCAGCGGCGTGAAGCTCTTCGCAGCGCGCAGGCCGTCGAGCGTGATGCGTGCACCCAGCGGGCCGGCCGCGTAGGCGTGCCGCGGCCCCTGATGATCGGGCAGCGCCAGCGCCCACCCCTGGGCCAGCATGCCCTGGGCGATCACCAGCTCCGCCGGGATCACCATCTGGCCGACGGCCAGGCCGGCCGACCACTGCTGCACCACATACGAGGGCGCGCAGTAGCCCGCCGTCGAATCCTCGGCGAGCTGCATGGATACCAGCTTGCGCGGGCCCTTCGTGGTGCCGCGCGGCTTGAGCAGCGTGGTGACCGCGGCGATCGGCTGGTCGCGGGTGTCGGTGGAACGGTAGGACACCTGCCAGGCGTCGACGTTCAGCGGGGCGACGCCGAACGTCGCGGCGTTGATCCGGCGGGCCGCGATGATCTCGCCGGGCTGCTTCGCCGCGATCACGGCGGCCGGCGGCTGGTAGAACGACGGATCCAGCTCTTGGGGCAGTGGGATCACGGGGGCGGGCGCGACGCGCACGGGCGTCGCGGCGGCGGTCGGGAGGGCGGCCGTCGGGACGGCGGTCGCGACGGCACCGAGCGTGAGCGCGGTGATCGTCGCGGCCGTCACGCGGGCGCGGAAACGGGACTTCATCTGTACTGACCCCCTGGGACAGGCGAAATGGCGGTGACGGAGACAGTGAAACATGACTGTTTTACTGTTGCCGGGAAACTTACACCACCGGTGGCGCCGGACACAATCGGTCGCAGACGTGTTCCGGGATGCATTCGGGCCCCATCGGGAGAGGTCGCCTCTCCCGATGGGGCCCGGTAGCGATGTCGCGGCGCTCGGATGCCGCTGATCAGACCGAACGAGTCAGCCGGATCACTTCAGCTCGGCGCTCGACTTGCCCAGCACGCGGCGGGCGATGATCAGCTGCTGGATCTGCTGGGTGCCTTCGAAGATGTCCAGGATCTTCGAGTCGCGGGCCCACTTCTCCAGCAGCGTGCGCTCGGAGTAGCCGACGGTACCGGCCAGTTCGACGGCCTTGTTGGTGATGTCGGTACCGGTGCGCCCGGCCTTGGCCTTGCTCATCGACGCTTCGAGCGAGTTCGGCATCTTGTTATCGGCCATCCAGGCGGCGCGCAGCGTCATCAGATATGCGGCCTCCCAGTCCGACTCCATCCGGATGAACTCGGCGACGGCGGCCGGCTGATCGGCGGCCGGGCGGTCGTAGTCGATCTCCAGGCCGGCCTCTTCGAGCAGCGTGCGCAGTTCCTCCAGCGACGCGCGCGCCACGCCGACGGCCATCGCGGCCACCATCGGGCGGGTGTTGTCGAAGGTCTGCATCACGCCGCCGAAGCCCTTCTTGACGTCCACCTCGGGCGAACCGAGCAGATGGGACGCCGGGATCCGGCAGTTCTCGAAGCGGATCACCGCGGTGTCGCTGGCGCGGATGCCGAGCTTCTCCTCGAGCCGCTCCACGGTGACGCCCGGGTGCTTGCGCGGCACCACGAAGCTCTTGATCGCGGCGCGGCCGAGCTCCTTGTCGACGGTGGCCCACACCACGATGTGGCTGGCCCGCGAGCCGGCCGTCACGAAGATCTTCTCGCCGTTGATGACGTACTCGTCGCCGTCGCGGATGGCGGTAGCGGTGACCGCCGCCGAATCGGAGCCGAAGCTCGGCTCGGTGATGGCCATGGCGGCCCACACCTTGCCGAAGGCGGCCAGCTGCTCGTCGGTGGCCACCGCGGCGATCGCGGCATTGCCCAGCCCCTGGTACGGGATCGACAGCATCAGGCCGACATCGCCGTACGAGGCCTCCAGCGAGTTGATGATCGACTGCATGTTGCCGCCGTTGGCGTTGTAGCCCTCGGGGCGCTCCTTGACGTCGCCGCGTCCACCGGCGGCACCGGCGCCGGCCTGGCCGGCCTCGGCGAGACCGTCGTACAGGGCGGCGAGGGTGTCGAGCTCCACCGGATACTCGTGCTCGGCGAGGTCGTACTTGCGCGAGATCGGCCGGAAGACCTGCAGCGCCGCCTGGCGGGCCTGGTCGATGTTGGCGTTGAACTTGCGGGGCAGTTCCAGGTTGATCGCCATCAGAGCACCACGATCCCCTCGCCGATGCCGGCGCCGCGAAGATCGCGGTACCAGCGCTCCACCGGATGCTCCTTGGTGAAGCCGTGTCCGCCGAGCAACTGGATGCCGTCCAGGCCGATCTGCAGACCCTTGTCGATGGTCAGCTTGCGGGCCAGGGCGGACTCGCGGGCGAACGACAGACCCTGCTCGGCACGCGAGGCGCCGCGCAGCATCACCAGCCGGATCGAGTCGACCTCGGTGGCCATGGTGGCGACCATGAAGGCCACCGCCTGGCGGTTGGAGATGGGCTCGCCGAAGGCCTCGCGCTCGTTGACGTAGGGGATCACGTAGTCGAGGACGGCCTTGGCGGTACCGACGGCCAGCGCCGACCAGCCCAGCCGGGACAGCCGCACCACGTCGGCGTACGACGAGGCGGCCGCGGCCAGATCGTCGCCGTCACCGCCGATCAGCGCGTGGGTCGGGACGGAGACGCCGTCCAGAATCAGTCGGCCCATGCCGGCGGCCCGCAGACCCATGCCCGGATCGGCCTCCACGGACAGGCCGCGGCTGTCGGATTCGACGATGAACAGCACCGGTCGGCCGTCGAGCATGGCGCCGACCAGGAACAGCTCGGCCGCACCGGCGTTCGGCACGAACGACTTGACGCCGTCCAGGCGGTAGCCGCTGGGGACCCGGGTGGCCTTGGTGGCCAGTGCGAAGGCGTCGAACAGCGGGCGCGGTTCGGCGATCACCACGGCCGACGCCGGGACGTTCTCGCCGGCGAAGTCGGGCAGGTAGGTCTGCTGCTGGGCGTCGCTGCCGAAGTTGGTCAGCGTGGTGGCCACGCCGCTCGGCGCCAGCAGGGGCAGGGCCAGGCCCATGTCGCCGTAGGCCATGGCCTCGGCGACCAGGGCGTTGGTGACCACGCCGCGGTCGGACGCGGCGCCGTCGAAGGCCTCGGGCACGTTGATCATCGTGATGCCGAGCTCGGCGCTGCGGGCGACGATGTCCGCGGGCGCGGCGGCGGCGTTGTCGGCCTCGTACGCGGCCGGGCGCAGGATCTCGGTGGCGAAGTCGCGGACGGTCTCGGCGATCATCGCCTGCTCCTCGTCCGGAGTCAGGTTGAAGTAGCCCTTGGTGCTGGTGGCCGGGCGCTGCGGGTCGCCGCCGCCCGACGACGGGGTGAAAGCGCGGTTGGCGGCGCCGAGAGTCTTGAAGCCCGTCTTGGTGGCCTCGTAGGCGACGCGGTTGATCGGCTCGCGCAGCTTGTACTTCTCGGCCAGCTCCGAGCCGGTGACGGCGGTCAGCGCCCGCATCGCGGCGCCGATCGGGCTGCGCTTGTGCGGGGTGGCGCCGACGGACGACGTGTCCTTGGTGGGCTTGCTGACGCTGGGTGCGGTCTTTTCAGTCATGCCTGCAATCTCGTTTTCGACGGGTGGATTTCGGTCCGAGCGGAATCTTACTCCGCGGTAAGAAGAGACCTTACTCTGCGGTAAGGAAGTTGTCACCCCTTCGGGTGGGGCAAGCTGGTCACATGCGGATCACCTCGTTCGGACACTCGTGCGTACTGGTCGAGATCGCGGGCGCACGCCTGCTGTTCGATCCGGGTAATTTCTCCTCCGGTTTCGAGGAACTGACCGGTCTGGACGCCGTGCTGATCACCCATCAGCACCCCGATCACGCCGACGTCGCCAGGCTGCCGGCACTGGTCGCGGCCAACCCGGGGGCGCTGCGGTACGCGGACCCGCAGACCGCCGCGCAACTGAACGCGGCCGGCGGCATGGGGCAGTGGTCGGTGCTGCGCCCGGGTGAGCAGGTGGCCGTGGGTGCGGCGACGGTCCGCGGCACCGGCGGGCGGCACGCGGTGATCCACCCGGAGCTCCCGGTGGTCGACAACACCGTCTACCTGGTCGACGGTCCCGGCCGCCGGGCCGCGTTCCTACATCCGGGCGACAGCTTCTACATCCCCTTCGAGCCGATCGAGGTGCTCGCGCTCCCGGCCGCGGCGCCGTGGATGAAGCTCAGCGAGTCGGTGGACTATCTGCGCGGTGTGGCCCCGCGGCACGCCTTCCCGATCCACCAGGGCATTCAGTCCGACGGTGGGCGCACCATCCACAACGCCCGGATCGACGAGATGAAGCCGGCCGGGACCGAGTTCGCGGTGATCGAGCCGGGGCAGTCCCGGGAATTCTGAGTGAGATCGGGAAGGCGTCCAGCGGGCCACGCCGGGCGGCCGCGTCATTCGGTGCGAAGCGGTGAATCAGTGTCATGCCGGCGATGGGTGCGCGGTATCCGTCGC
>CAZEOP010000094.1:0-3377 GCA_964513715.1 uncultured Gordonia sp. | reverse complement strand
CGCCGTCGGCGCCGGCACCGGGGAGGGAAGTAGCAGATGAAGCGCAGCGAGGTCGCCGGAGTGGCCGACCACGAGGCCGCCGGGCTGATCGCGAGTGCGCGCGTCTGGCGCGACCACGACCCCGACCCGTCGACCCGGCACGACCTGGACGAGTTGATCGCCGCCGCCCTGGCCGGCGACGCCGCCGCCGAGGTGGAGCTGGCCTCCCGGTTCGCCGGGCCGCTGACCTTCGGCACCGCGGGGCTGCGGGGCGCGGTGGGCGCCGGCGAATCCCGGATGAACGTCGCCGTCGTGATCCGGGCGACGGCCGGCCTGGCGCGGTATCTGATCGACACCGTCGGCCCGGACTCGTCGGTCGTGGTCGGGTGCGACGCCCGGCACGGTTCCAGCGAGTTCATGGATGCCGCCCTCCAGGTGCTGTCGGCGGCTGGTCTGCGGGCCGTCGCGCTGCCCAAACGTCTGCCCACCCCGGTCACCGCGTTCGCCGTGCGGGCCCTGCACTGCGAGGCCGGGATCATGGTCACCGCCTCGCACAATCCGCCCGCCGACAACGGCTACAAGGTGTACCTGGGCGGTCGTGCCGCCGATCCGGACGGGCGGGGAGTGCAGATCGTGCCACCGGCCGATGCCGGGATCGCCGAGCGCATCGCCGCGGCCCCGCCGGCCGACGAGGTGCCGCGCGACACCGCCCGGATCGAGCCCGCGCCGGCTCAAGTGGTGGTCGACTACATCGCCCGGATGGCGAGCCACCGCGACCCCGCCGTCCCGTCCACCGTGCGGGTGGTGCTGACTCCGATGCACGGGGTCGGCGGCGAGACCTGCCGGCAGGTGCTGGCCGAGGCCGGAATCCCGGACGTGCACCCGGTGCCGAAGCAGTGGGAGCCCGACCCGAACTTCCCGACCGTCGCCTTCCCCAACCCGGAGGAGCCCGGAGCCATCGACCTGTCGCTGGAACTGGCCGCCGAGACCGGAGCCGACGTCGTCGTCGCCCTCGATCCGGACGCCGATCGCTGTTCGGTGGCCATCCCGCTGCGCGCCGGCGGATGGCGCCAGCTGACCGGCGACGAGATCGGCGCCCTGCTGGGCGATCAGGCGGCGCGCGACGATGCGCGTTCCGGCGACACCCTGGCCTGTTCCATCGTCTCCAGCCGGCTGCTCGGCGCCATCGCCGCGGCCAACGGGCTGCGCAGTGCGCAGACCCTCACCGGCTTCAAGTGGATCGCCCGCACCCCCGGCATCCGGTTCGGCTACGAGGAGGCCATCGGCTACTGCACGGACCCGGACGCCGTGCACGACAAGGACGGCGTCGGCGCCAGCGTCCGAGTGGTGACCCTGGTGGAGGAATTGGCCGCGCGCGGGGCGACCCTGGAGGACCGGCTCGACGAACTGGCGCGCGAGCACGGTCTGTACGCGACCGCCCAGCTCTCGTTCCGGGTCGCCGATCTCCGGCTGATCGCCGACGCGATGGGCCGACTGCGCGCCGCGCCGCCGACCGTGCTGGCCGGATCGCCGGTCGTCGAGTTCGCCGACCTCGCGCGGGGAGTCGGCGGGCTGCCGCCGACGGACGGTCTGCTCCTGCGCACCGAGGCCGACGACCGGGTCATCGTCCGGCCGTCGGGCACCGAGCCCAAACTCAAGTGCTATCTGGAGGTGGTGCTGCCGGTGCCCGCGGGCGGCCAGATCCCGCGGGCCGCTGCCGAGGCCCGGATCGACGCGGTCAAGGCCGAGCTGACCGCGGCCCTCGGGCTGTGAACCGGGCCCGCACCCCAGAATCCGATCGAACCCAGCAGCCGATCGAACCGGTAATCGTCGAACCGGTCACCGTCGAACCAGAACCGCACATCCCGAACATCCCGCCGACCGAGGAGACGCCATGACCGACCTGCACACCCCGCACATCGAGCCCAAGGGGGTGCCGATCGCCGAGACGATCCTGCTCCCGGGCGACCCGCTGCGCGCTGAGTTCATCGCCGAGAACTTCCTCGACGACCCGGTGTGCTTCAACCGGGTCCGCGGGATGCTCGGCTTCACCGGCACCTACCGGGGCAAGCAGATATCGGTGATGGGCACCGGCATGGGCATCCCGTCGATCTCGCTGTACACCTACGAGCTGATCCACGTCTTCGGCGTCCGGAACCTGATCCGGGTGGGCAGCTGCGGCACCGTGCAGCCGCACATCGACACCTACGACGTGGTGATCGCGCAGGGCGCCTCGCACGACTCGAACTACATGGAGCAGTACGGTCTCACCGGCACCTACGCGCCGCTGTCGTCGTACCGCCTGCTCAGCAAGGCCGCGCAGATCGCGCAGGAGCGCGGCGTCACCCACCACATCGGCAATGTCTTCTCCTCCGACGTCTTCTACAACGCCGACGCCGACCACAACACCGACTGGGCCAAGATGGGGATCCTGGCCATCGAGATGGAGTCGGCCGGGCTGTTCGCCAACGCCGCGTACGCCACCGGCGTGCTGGGCGAGCCGGTGGACGCGCTGGGCATCTTCACCGTCTCCGACAACATCCTGAAGGGCACGCACACCACTCCGGAAGAGCGTCAGACGGCGTTCACCACGATGATCGAGATCGCCCTGGAACTGGGATGAGCGCCGGCCGGGCAAGGGCGACCGGCGGAGGGGTCGCCGCGTTTCGCTAAATCGGGGGGCGGTCTCGACTGCGCGGGTCCTGAGCCCCGTCGAAGGGCGACCAGTGGGGAGAGGTCAGCGGGGGAGCGGCCGGTAGAAGACGAGGCCGTTGCCCTGGGCGTCGTACACCACGGCGCGGCGCTCGTGAGCGTCGTCGTAGGGCGCGGTGACCATGCCGCCGCCGGCAGCGACGGCCTCGTTCGCCGAGGCATCGACGTCGTCGGTCTTGATGCCGACCACCACCTTGCCCGGGATCGGATGATCCACCTCGGTGGCCAGCGCGAGGGTCACGGCGCCGCCGTCGAGCGCGGCGAAATGCGTGCCGTCGCGGAACTTCAGGGCGAAGCCGAGGGTCTGGGTGTAGAAGTCGATCGACGCGTCCAGATCGTCCGTGGACAGCATGATCATCTTCACTTCGTTCTGGGCCATGGCGCGTTTCCTCCGGTGCGGTGAGACTTCGGTGACTGTCTCTCGACCGTAACCCCGCGGCGGACCGCGAGGGTGGGCTCGGCGCGGGTTTCGGGACTGAAGGCCCGGGCCCGGCGCCGGTGCGCCGGGTCAGCGCAGCGCGGCGAGGACCTCGTCGTGCAGCAGGCCGTTGGTGGCCACCGCGCTGCCGCCGCCCGGACCGGGCCAGCCGTCGAGTGCGGTGAACCGGCCGCCGGCCTCGCGGACCAGGATGTCGAGCGCGGCCAGATCCCACAGTGAGACCTCGGGCTCGGCGGCGATGTCGACC
>CAZEOP010000093.1:0-12569 GCA_964513715.1 uncultured Gordonia sp. | reverse complement strand
CCGCTGCCGCGCTCGAGCATGGCCGGCAGCAGCGCGGTGATGAGCCGGACCGGCCCGAAGTAGTTGACCGCCATGGTGCGCTCGTAGTCGTGGAAGCGATCGACGGTGTGGATCACGCTGCGTCGGATGGAGCGCCCGGCGTTGTTGACCAGGATGTCGGGAACCCCGTGTTCGGCCAGGATCGTCGCGGCCAGCGCTGCCGCGGACTCGGGATCGGCCAGATCCGCGGTGAGCGGCTGCGCGGTGCCGCCGGCGGCCGCGATGGCCTCGCACACGGCGGTGAGCCGCTCCAGGTCGCGGGCGACGGCGATCACCCGCGCACCCTCGGCGGCCAGCTGCCGGGCGGCCACCTCGCCGATCCCGGACGAGGCGCCGGTGACCACGGCGAGGGCGCCGGTCAGATCGTCGGCCGGAGTGAGCAGGTCGGCGAGGGTGCGCGCGGGTTGCAGGGCGACGTGCACCAGCGAGCGTGCGAACGGAATCACTTGTACTTCTTGATGATCTTCAGGGCCTCGTTGCCGTCGACGTTCTTGGCGACGAGCTTGCCGTTCTTGATCTTGCGGATGGTGAACAGCTTCGGCTTCTTGGCATCAGCCACATGCAGGCCTACCGGCTTGGCCTTCTTGTTCAACTCTTCCAGCACGACGCGATGGTAACCCGTGGAGATGAACAACTCGCGGGGGATGCCCGGACCCGCGGGCCACCTGCCGCGATGTCAGCAGATCTCGGTGCCGACCGGGGTGCTGTCGTCCAGTCGGCGGGCGTAGGTGCCGCCACCGATCCGGGCCTTGATGGAGCAGGTGTCGGCGATCGAGGAACCGGGGTAGTAGACGGCGTAAATCGAGTTGCCGTTCTCCGACTGTTTGAGCGACAGACACGACTGGTCGGTGCGCAGGTACGACGCCCCCGGATACCGGCTCAGCGCCGAGGCGATCTCCTGCTCGTAGGCGCCGGGGAGTACCGCGTTGTAGACGACGGCGACGGTGCGACCGTCGCACGGCGGTGACGAGATCGGCGTCGAGAGGCCGAGGTCGCCGCCGCCCCGGGCCGGGGCGGCGGGCGGGGGAGCGACGGTCGCGGTGGTGGTCGCGGCCGGGGCGGGCTCGACGGTCTCGGTGACGGTGATCCCGGAAGCCGCGCCCGGGACGACGGTGACCGTGCTGGTGGCCGCGGCGTCGGCGGCGACGGTGGACGGGGCGCCCGATCGGGTGCCCTGCCAGAACCACAGCGCAGCGCCCAGCACGGTCAGCACGGCGACCGTGGCGATCACGAGCGGCAGCCGATTGCGGGTGGCCGGGCCCGGGGCCGCGCTCGACGGCGGGTACCGGTAGGCGGTGGCCTCGTACGCCGCAGGCGCGTAGGGCGCGGAGGCCACCCGGGTGCCGTCCGGTCCGGGAGCGGTGATCGGGGCGACGGGGGTCACCCGGGTCGGCGGCCGCCCGGCCAGGATGGCGTGCGCGTCGTCGGCGAGCGCGCCGGCCGTCGCGTAGCGCTGCGCCGGGTCCTTGGCGGTGGCGCGGGCGATGACGCCGTCGAAGGCGGTTCCGGTGGACGGCAGTGGCCGGTGCAGGTGCCCGGCGATGATCTGTTCCATCGAGTCGGCACCGAAGGGCTTTGCGCCGGTGAGGGCTTCGTACAGCGCGCAGCCGAGCGCGTAGACATCGCTGGGCGGTCCGACCGGGGCGCCGGTGCCGAAGCGCTCGGGCGCCATGTAATTGAACGAGCCGATGGCCAGCCCGGTGGAGGTGAGCCCGGCTTGGCCGGCCGACTGCACCAGACCGAAGTCGACCAGATAGGCGAAGCCCTTGGCGTCGACGAGGATGTTCTCGGGTTTGACGTCCCGGTGGGTCAGACCGGCGGCGTGCGCGGTGTCGAGGGCGCCGGCGATCTGCCCGATCACGTCGACCGCGGTGGCCGGCGGCACCGGTCCGCGCCCGATCAGGGCGCGCAGGTCGCCGCCGTCGACGATGCGCATGTCCAGGAACAGCTGGCCGTCGATCTCGCCGAAGTCGTGGATGGGGATGACGTGCGGATCGTTGAGCCGCGCCGCGGTCTGCGACTCCCGCAGGAACCGGGTGCGGAACTGCTCGTCGTCGGCCAGCTGCGCGGGCAGCAGCTTCAGGGCGACGGTGCGGTCCTTGCGCGTGTCGAGCGCCTCGTAGACCTCGCCCATGCCGCCGCGGCCGACCCGCCGCCGCAGCTGGTACGGGCCGAGTCGAGTGCCGGAACGATCCCCCGAGTTGGTCATGACCGATGAGGCTACCCAACGCGATTCCGCCCAGCCTCCGGTGACCGGCGTCTCATCGACACTAGGGTGTGGCGCATGCAGATCAAGCGCAGGCAGTTCGAGACCGTGGCGATCGTGGCGACGGTGCTCGCGCTGATCGCCGGCAGTGCCGTGACCGCGAACCCAGCGGCGGCGGTGCCCGTCGACGGTGTGAACTGGCTCTGCCACCCGGACACCGCGAACGATCCGTGCGATCTGAAAAACGACCGCACCGATGTGCTGACCGGGCAGAAGACGCCGGCGAGTACGGTCGCCGAGGCGGACAAGCAGATCGACTGCTTCTACGTCTACCCGACGGTGACCGACAATCTGGGCTTCACCGCACCCGCGCAGACGGTGGGTGCCACCGAGTCGATCGCCCGTTTCCAGGCGGCGCCGTTCAACAACCAGTGCCGGGTGTTCGCCCCGAATTACCGGCAGATGACCGCATTCGGGCTGACACCGGCGGTGATCGCGGCGATGGCCGGCAATCGCGATCTGCCGGCGCTGGCCTACGGCGATGTCCGGCGGGCCTGGAAGAGCTATCTCAAGCACCAGAACCACGGCCGCGGGGTGGTCTTCATCGGTCACTCGCAGGGCACCATGATGCTGCGCAAGCTGATTCGCGAGGAGATCGACCCGAACCCGGAGCTGCGCCAGCGCTTCGTCGGCGGAATTCTGATGGGCGGCAACGTCATCACGAAGGCCGGCTCGACCACCGGCGGCGACTTCGCGCACCTGCCGATCTGCACCGGTCAGGGTCAGGTCGGCTGTATCACCGCCTACTCGACCGAGTTGCTCGGTCTGCCGTCGTTGTTCGGCAATGCGCAGCTGGATGCACTGAGCCTGGCGATGGGGCTGCCGGCCGGTCCCGGATACCGGGTGGCGTGCACCGATCCGGCCGAACTCAGCGGCCTTTCCGGGCCGGTGGGGGCGACGACGCCGTCCACGCCGTATGCGGCCGGCATCATCTCGCTGCTGATGGCGTACACGACCTTCCCCGAGACGCTGCCGTCGACGTCGTCCACCTGGTCGACGGGTAAGGGCCGATACCGCAGCTCCTGCGTGGACACGGCGGGCTTCCACCGGCTGCGCCTGCACCCGGTGAAGCCGCAGGCGGTCAACGAGTTGCCGCTGTTCGACACGCACCTGCTCGACATGAACTACGGCCTCGAGCGCCTGGTGAAGATCGTGCAGCTGCAGAAGGACGGCTACCTGGCGCAGGCCTGAGCGGTACGGCTCCGGTCAGCGCAGCGGCAGCCCGGCTTCCAGCAGGTCGATCGCGGCCAGCAGTTCGGCGAGGGTGGCCTCGTCGGGGACCTCGGCGCGTTCGGCCAGGTGCATCATGACCCCGGCGAGCGCGGCGATGAAGACGCGCAGGGCCAGCGAATCGGCGGGCACCCGGGTGTATTCGGCGACGAATTCGGCGGCCTCGGAGATGGCCCGGTCGGCATCGAGCTGCTGCGCCATCCGCAGCGCCGGCTCGGTGCGCAGCAGTGCCATGCGCTGCGGATCGGACACCCACGGATCGGCCGAGGCCAGTTCGAACAGGTCGACGATGAACCGGCGCAGCAGGTCGAAGTGGCTCAGGCCCGGGTCGATCTGCTCCATGAGCTGTCGGCGGCGCTCGTCCAGATCATCGGCGATGATCACCTGCTCCTTGCTCTCGAAGTAGCGGAACAGGGTGGTGTGCGAGACGCCGGCCGCATCCGCGATCTGGGCGACCGTCGTCGCCTGGTAGCCCTGCCGGGAGATCAGCTCGAGGGCGGCGGCGCGGATCGCGGCCCGGGTGCGGGCCTTGTGCTGTTCGCGCCGCCCGGGCACCGGTGCGCTCATGTCAGTGCGACGGGCTCTTCCGCGGCCGCGCTGACGCCGCGGTGGCGGACGGCGCTGCCTTCCACATCGAAGTTGAGCACCAGTTTGTCGAGCCAGCGCGGCAGACCCCACGCCTTCTCGCCCATCAGCGAGATCACCGCGGGCACCACGATCATCCGAATGATGAAGGCGTCGAAGAAGACGGCGACGGCCAGCGCGAAGCCCATCATCTTGTTCATGGTCTCCGGGGACAGCATGAACGCGGCGAAGACGCTGATCATGATGATCGCCGCCGACGTGACCACGCGGGCGCCGTGCCGGTATCCGGCGACGATCGCATCCTTGGGCGACATGCCGTGCAGGAACTCTTCGCGCATGCGGGTCACCAGGAAGACCTGGTAGTCCATCGCCAGACCGAAGACCACGCCGACCAGGAAGATTGGCAGAATCGAGATCATCGGCTTGGTGTGATCGATGAGGCCGAGCCAGCCGTCGGTGAACACCAGCGTCGTGATGCCGAAGGCCGCCAGCACGGAGAAGATGAAGCCGAGCGTGCCGATCAGCGGCACCCAGATCGACCGGAAGACGGCGATCATGATGAGGAAGGCCAGGCCGACGACGACGGCGATGTACGGGATCAGCGCCTCGTCGAGCTTGGCCGAGAGATCCGACAGTGTCGCCGTCTCGCCGCCGACGTGCAGCTGCGCGCCCGACTTCGCGATCTCCGGACTCACCGCGCGGATCGCCTCCACCAGCTCGTGGGTCTGCGGGGACGACGGCGAACTGGACGGGGTCACCATGATGAGGGCGCTGTCGGCGCCGGACTGCATCAGCGGTTCACCGGAACCGTTGCCCATCCACGTCAGGGTCTCGGGCAGCGCAACATCCGGCAGGGTCTTGATCTTGCCGATCGCGGCCGCGGCGGCCGGGGCCACGTCACCGCCGTTGTCGGCCTGCAGGACCACCAGGAGCTGACCGTTGATGCCCTCGCCGAAGCCCTTGGCCACGAGTTCCTGCGCGACGATCTCTTCGTCGGAGGTCATCTCCATGCCGAGCTGCATCCCCTTGGCGGGGATGGCCGCGGCGACCAGGATCGCCAGGCCGAGCACGATGAAGGGGATGGGTTTGGCGACGATCAGCTTGCCGAACTTGACGCCGAGCGACTCGTAGTCGTCGGACTGCTCGGCATGCTTGATCCACGGAATGCGCGGGGAGAAGGCGAATCGGCCGAAGACGCCCAGCAGGGCCGGGATCAGGGTGAGCGAGGAGACCACCGCGACCAGGACGGCGAGGGCGGCGCCCAGACCCATCTGGGTGATGATCGGGATCCCGATGACCATCAGGGCGACCACCGCCACGATCACCGTCAGGCCGGCGAAGACCACGGCGGTGCCCGCGGTGCCCACCGCGCGACCGGCCGCGTCGGCGGGATCACCGCCGCGGCTGCGTTCGGAGCGGTAGCGCGAGACGATGAACAGGGCGTAGTCGATCGAGACGGCGATGCCGAGCATCATCACGATGCCCTGTGCGGCCTCGTTGACCGGCATGAACGAGGCGCTGACGGTCAGCATCATGATGGTCAGGCCGACGGCCACGATGCCGCTGATCAGCGGGATGAAGGCGGCGATCAGCGAGCCGAAGGCGACGATCATGATCAGGAAGGCGACGCCGAAGCCCAGCGCCTCGGCCAAGCTCTGCTCCTGCGCCTGCATCAGGGTGCCGGTGGCCTCGACATCCAGCCCGCCGGTGCGGTTCTCGTCGAGGATCGTGACGAGCTCATCCTTGTCCGCGGCCGCGACGTCCATCATCTCGATGTCCTGCGCGACGCTGATGAGACCGATCTTGCCGTCCGGGGACAACACCTGGGCGCCGGCCGCCGGGTCGGCCGCGGCGACGGTGACCGGGTTGACGATCTGTTCGCCTCGGACCACCGAGGGCAGTCCCCGCAGGGCCTCGGCGAGCTTGTCGATCTGTTCGGAGTGAGCCGCGAGGCCGTCGTCGGCCGCGACCACGACCGTGGTGTGCGCCTTGGTCTGCTGTTCGGCCAGCTGCGGGAAGTTCTCCTGCAGCTGCTCCATGGCGATGCCGGCGTCGGTGCCGGGCAGCTGGAAGTCTTTATCGAACTTCGGGCTGAGCGTGTAGATCAGGGTGCCCATCACGGCGATGACGGCGACCCAGGCGGCGAGTACCCACCACTTGTGGCGGAACGAGAAGCGACCGAGTCGGAAGAGAACTGACGACATGGCGTCAAGTGTTACTGACTAACACTTTCCTGCGCAAGCGAGAAAGCGCCGGATCAGGGCGTGATCCTTGACACCCGGAGCCGACTCCACGCCGCTCGACACATCCACGCCCCACGGGCGGGCCCGGGCGATCGCCTCGGCCACGTTGTCCGGCCGCAGACCCCCGGCCAGAATCCACCGGCCCTCCGGCGCCCGCTCGGTCAGCGCGCTCAGGTCCCACCGCTGTCCTGATCCCGGGCGCGGTGCATCCAGCAACAGGACCTCCTCGCCGTAGGCGCCGACGGTCAGATCGGGATCGTGCTGCAGCGAGGTGGCCCGCCAGACGCGCGGCAGCACGGCCGTGGCGGCGGCGAAGTCGCCGGGCCCGTAGGCGCGGCCGTGCAGTTGCAGCACCGAGACGCCCAGCTCCAGCGCGAGCCGCGCGGCCTGCTCCGCGGGCAGGTCGTTGACCACCAGGACGGTGTCGACGCCGGCCGGGGCGGCGGCGATGATCCGGCGGGCCAGTGCGGGCTCCACGGCGCGCGGGCTGGTCCGGTTGATCACCACGCCGATCGCATCGGCGCCCGCGTCCACCGCGACGGCCACGTCGTCGACGGCGGTCAGACCGCACACCTTCGCGTATATCGCGCTCGTATCAGCCACGAGTCGATGTTAGGCCGGGCGCGGCGGGGCGACCAGCGCGGCGGCGATGGCCGTGGTGAACGGCACCGACAGTGCCAGGGCGATGCCGCCGACGAAGGTGCGGGCCAGCTCGATCGCCACCTCCTCGCCGGTCAACAGGTGCGAGATGGGTTGACCGGCCACCGAGAACAGCAGCAGCAGCGGCAGGGCGCTGCCGGCGTAGGCGAAGACCAGGGTGTAGACGGTGCTGGCGATGTGGTCACGGCCCACCCGCATGGCGCCGCGGAAGGCGCCGAGCCGGGTCTGCCCGGGCAGTGCGGCGAGCTCGAAGGCGGTGGACGCCTGGGTGATGGTCACGTCGTTCAGCACACCGAGGGTGCCGATGACGAAGCCGGCCAGCAGCAGCCCGGACAGTGAGATGGACCCCTGGTACAGCTGCAGGCTGCGGGTGGACTCGCCGGACAGGCCGGTGAGGTGCAGCGACGCCACTGCCGCATAGCTCAGTGCGGCCGCGACCACCAGCGAGACCATGGTGCCCAGCAGCGCCGCACTGGTCCGCATGTTGACCCCGTGCGCCAGGTAGAGCACCGGGAACAGGATCGCGGCCGAGGACACCAGCGCGACAGCGAGGGTGGAGTGGCCGTCGAGAATCGACGGCAGTGTGAAGTAGCCGAGCACCGCGAACGCGAAGACCAGGCCCAGCACCGCGCGCAGGCCGCGCCAGGTGGCCACCGCGATCACCGCGACGACGAAGGCCAGCGCCCACAGGATCAGTGCCGAGCCGCGCCGGTAGTCGTAGAACGAATAGCGCTGTGCGCCACCGGGATCGGTGACCGAGACCAGTCGGAGCTCGTCGCCGATCCGCAGTTCCGGCTGGCCGGCGGCGGGCGCGTCCGGATCGAGACCGGCGGTGGACGGCTGATCCGGGCCGGTGCCCGTGAGCGCCGCGTTGGTGGGTGTCGAGAGAGTCGCGTACCGGCCGTCGTCGGGCCCCGACTGCAGTGCGACGACGCTGGCGATGCAGGCGCCGCCGCCGGCCGGCAGCGACGGCAGATCCGCGCTCGGAGTGCCGTCGACGGCGGCGCAGTCGACGCGAGACTGGGCCACGACGCGGGCATCGGAGGTGCGGATGGGGCCGCCGTCGGCCGACCGGAACTGGGTGGGCAGCGGATGATCGCCGCCGTGCGCCGGCCACAGTACGATCGCACCGATCATCGTGACCAGCGCGGACAGCACCAGCAGTCCGATGACCAGCGGCCGCGAGTACCGAGCCAGGTTCTCCACCGGCCCCGAGGCGTGCGAGTGCGAGTGTGAATGCGCATGCGCATGCGCCGTCGGGTGACTGGGTGACGGTTGCTCGGGCGACTGGGGCTCGGGCGACGGGGCTTCCCGCGGGGCCGACGGGGATCGCGGCGGGGCCGACGGGGGTTCGGGCGCGGCCGACGGGACGTCGGGCAGGCGATGGCTCACCTGCCCGACGCTAGCGCATCAGCCGAACTCGACGACCGCTTCCTTGTCGTTCATCACGACCACCGGGGTCACCGTCGAATAGCCGGCCGCACTGATGGCGTTCAGGTCCACCTGCAGGAGGGGCTGGCCGGCCTGCACGGTATCGCCCGGCTTGACCAGCGGGGTGAAGCCCTCGCCCTTGAGCTTGACGGTGTCCAGACCGACGTGGATCAGCAGCTCGGTGCCGTCGGCCATCCGGAGACCGATCGCATGACCGGTGGGGAAGACCGTGACGACGGTGGCGTCGGCGGGGGCGACGACCGTGTCGTCCACCGGATCGATCGCCAGTCCGGGGCCCATCATGCCGCTGCCGAAGACCCGGTCGGGGACCTCGCTGAGCGGGAGCACGGCGCCGGCCATCGGCTGGCGCAGGGTGAGGACGGCGCGGGCGGCCGGTGCGGGCGCGGTGACCGTGGCCGCGGCGGCGGGAGCAGCAGCGGCGACCGGAGCACTGATCCGCCCGGCTATCAGGTCCTCCATCGCGTCCTTCACGAACTGCACGCGGGTTCCGTAGATCACCTGCACGGACTTGCCGCCGGGCTTCATGGTGCCCGCGGCGCCGGCCCGCTTGAGCGCGGCCTCGTCGACCAGCGAGGTGTCGGCCAACTCCATGCGCAGGCGGGTGGCGCAGTTGTCCAGGTCGACGATGTTGTCCTTGCCGCCGAGCGCGTCGATGAATCGGGCCGCGGTGTCGGCGAACGGGTTGTCGCCCTCGTTGGCCAGTTCGTCGTCGATGAACTCGTCGTCGTCCTCGCGGCCCGGGGTCTTCAGGTTCCAGCGCAGGATGACCCAGCGGAAGACCAGGAAGTAGATGACGAACCAGCAGACGCCCATGATCGGGATCATCCACGGGTTCTCGGCGAGCGGGTTCTTCCAGTTCAGCACCAGGTCGACGAAGCCGCCGGAGAAGCCGAAGCCCATCCGCACCGGCAGCAACTGGCTGATCGCCATCGAGATGCCGGTGAACAGGGCGTGCACCACATAGAGCACCGGCGCCAGGAACATGAACGAGAACTCGAGCGGCTCGGTGACGCCGACGAAGAAGGAGGCGACCGCGGCCGACAGCAGGATGCCGTAGGCCACCTTCTTCTGCCGGGTCTTGGCGGTGACGTACATCGCCAGGGCGGCGCCGGGCAGACCGAACATCATGATCGGGAAGAAGCCGGTCATGTACTGGCCGGTGACGCCGAAGACGCCCTCGCCCTTGTCGCCGGCAAGGAAGTTGTTGAGGTCGTTGATGCCGGCGACGTCGAACCAGAACACGGAGTTCAGCGCGTGGTGCAGGCCGAACGGAATAAGCAGGCGGTTGAAGAAGCCGTACAGGCCGGTGCCGAGGGCGCCGAGGCCGACGATCCACTCGCCGAAGTTCACCAGGCCCGCGTACAGGATCGGCCACAGGAACAGCAGGATCAGACCGACGATGAGCGAGACGCCGGCGGTGATGATGGCGACGCTGCGCCGGCCGGAGAAGAACGACAGCGCGTCGGGAAGTTTGGTGTCCTTGAAGCGGTTGTAGCAGGCCGCGCCGATGATGCCGCACAGGATGCCGATGAAGGCGTTCTGGAAGGCGCCGGGCGCGAAGGCGGCACTGACATCGGGTGCCTCGATGCCGCCGTTGGTGACGTGCCAGTAGCCCTGGACGCCGACCGGATCCCCGCCAGCGGCCGGGAAGTCGGCCACCTTGGTCCAGCCGCGGCTCAGCAGGGTCTGCACCGACGCCGGAGCCAGCAGGCTGGTGATGATCAGCCACGAGACCAGACCGGCCAGCGCCGACGTGCCGTCGGACTTGCGGGCCATGCCGATCGAGACACCGACCGCGAACAGCAGGGCCATGTTGCCGACGATCGCCAGGCCGGCCGTCTGGAGGAAGGAGGTGACCACCGTCGGGTGGTGCTGGATGCCTTCGATCCAGTTCGCGATACCGACGAGGATGGCGGCGACGGGGAGGACCGCCACCGGCAACATGATCGATTTGCCGAGGTTCTGCAGGAACTTCATCACCCGCAGAACCTTAACGGGCGTGGCGGGCGGATGCGGGCACTTTGTTCAGCGCCGTGCGGTTCAGCCGAAGGTGATCCGGACGCGCCCGCCCGCGGTGTCCACGGCGACGCCGCGGAAGTCGTCGATGTGCACATCGACGTCCAGGTCGCGGGCGGTCGGTCCCACGCCGATTACCGTCATTCCCGCGGCCCGCCCGGCCGCGATGCCGGCCGGTGAGTCCTCGAAGACGAGGCAGTCGGCGGGTGCCGTCTCGAGCACGGCGGCCGCGGCCAGAAAGCCCTCGGGATCGGGCTTGCTGCGGGACACCTGTTCGGCGGTGATCGCGGTCTCGGGTATCGGCAGGCCGGCGGCCCCCATCCGCGCCGCGGCCAGCGGAACGTCCGCGGACGTCACGAGCGCATGCGGAACATCGTGCAGGGCGGCCAGGAACACGGCGGCGCCGGGGATCTCGCGGACGCCGTCCACCTCGCGGGTCTCCGCGGCCAGCATGGCGGTGTTCTCCGCGTCGTTCACCTCCGCGGGACGGTCGGGGAGCAGCTCGGCCATGGTCTCGTGGCCCTGCCGGCCGTGGCAGACGGCGATCACGGCGGCGGGTTCCAGACCGTGCTCGCGGGCCCAGTGGCCCCAGATCCGTTCGACCACGGCCGAGGAATCGACCAGCGTGCCGTCCATGTCGAGCAGAACCGCGCCCGCGTCGATCGTCGTCATACCGGCCAGCCTAGGTTCGTGCGCCGCGCGATAGGTTCACCTCCGTGGAGATTCCGGTCGGACTGCAGGCGCGCCGCGCGCTCGGACCCGAGTGGTCGGCCTGGCTCGATGCGCTGCCGCGCCGGTGCGACGCGCTGCTGGCCGAGTGGGCGCTGACGCCGGTCGCCGCGCCGATGCACGGCTTCGCCTCGGTGGTGATCCCGGTCTCCGGGCCCGGCGGACCGGCCGCGCTGAAGGTGGGCTTCGACGGCGGCGTGGAGACGGCGCTCGAGCACCTGGCACTGCAGGTGTGGGACGGCGACGGTGCTGTGCGACTGCTCCGGGCCGATCCGGCGCGCCGCGCGATGCTGCTCGAGTGGCTCGGCGACCGAGACCTGACCGGCGAGTGGGATCTGCAGGCCTGCGAGATCGTCGCGGGCTTCTACCCGCGATTGCATCGGCCAGCCTCGCCGCGCTTCCCGCGGCTGCCCGATCTGGTGGAGACATGGTGTGCCGCAATGGAATCGGACGCCGGGCAGATGCCGGTGCCGCGGCGGCTGGTGGATCAGGCATTGGCGGCGGCGCGCGACCTCGTCGCCGATCCGGAGTCGGCGGGGACGCTGATCCACGGCGATCTGCACTACGAGAACGTGCTGTCGGCAGCGCGGGAGCCGTGGCTGGTGATCGATCCGCAACCGCTGTCGGGCGATCCGCACTACGAGGTGGCGCCACTGCTGTGGAATCGGTGGGACGAGATGTCCGGCTATCTGCGCGAGTCGATCCGGCGCCGGTTCTTCACCGTCGTGGAGGCGGCCGGCCTGGATGACCGGCGGGCCCGGGACTGGGTGGTGGTCCGGATGATTCTCAACGCGCACTGGTCCGTGCAGGATGCGGCGGCCGGCCGCGGCCTGAGCGAGGACGAGCGCGAGTGGATCACCCGCTGCATCAGTGTCGCGAAGGCCGTGCAGTAGCGCGTCCGGGGTTCGCCGGGGGCCGGCCGGTCGGCGCGCTGGCGGCGATGGACGGGGCCGTCGTCGTCGCGCGTCACCGGATGCGGTCTCAGGTCAGCAGTCGGTCGCGCAGGGTGTGCACGGTGGCGGCATCCAGGCGCAGGCCCTTGCGGACGTAGCCGTCCATGCTGCCGTAGAGCCGCTCGGCCTGATCGAAGGCGGCGCGCAGCCACGACAGATCCACCGCGTGGCGGCCGAGATAGTCGTTGGATTTGAGGAAGTCGGCCTCGATGTCCGCGCGCGGGACGCCCAGGATGCTCAGCAGGGTGGCGGCCGTCCAGCCGGTGCGGTCCTTGCCCGCGCTGCAGTGGAAGACGGTGCCGCCCGGGTTGTGGGCGATCGCGATCAGGGTGTCGCGGAAGGCGGCATCGGCGCCGACGAAGCTGACCATGAACGGGTACCCGATGCTCTGGCCGA
>CAZEOP010000092.1:0-12627 GCA_964513715.1 uncultured Gordonia sp. | reverse complement strand
CCGCCCTCGCCCCGATCGTCGCGGTGGTGCCGCGACCAGAGTTCCCGCCGCTGTCGTATGCGCAGCAGCGGATGTGGTTCATCAACCGCCTCGATCCGGCGGCGGCGACCTATAACCTGCCGACCGTCCTGCGGCTGACCGGCGAGCTCGACGTCGCCGCGCTGCGCCGGGCGATGGCCGACACCGTCGCGCACCACGAGGTGCTCCGCACCCGTTTCCCGGCGCGCGACGGACAGCCGTATCAGGCGGTGGCCCCGGCGGCCGAGGCCGTGGCGAACCTGGACTGGGCGCTCGTCGACACCCCGGCCGTACTCGAAGCCGAGGTGCTGCGAGGCTTCGATCTGGACAGCGACTGGCCCGTTCGGGTGCGGTTGCTGCAGACCGGACCGCAGGAATGGGTGCTGGCTGTCGTCGTGCATCACATCGCCTTCGACGGCCAGTCGTTCGGGCCGTTGGCCGCCGACCTGCTCGGCGCCTATGCGGCGCGCGCCGAGGGTCGCGCCCCCGAGTTCGCCGCGCTCGACGTGCAGTACGTCGACTACGCGATCTGGCAGCACGAGGTGCTCGGCGCGCCGGACGACACCGAATCGGTGGTCGGCCGGCAGCTGGCGTACTGGCGGGACCGGCTCGCCGGGGTGCCCGACGTCCACCAACTGCCCACCGATCGACCGCGACCGGTGATCGCCTCGCATCGCGGTGCGGCGTTCCAATTCGAGATCCCGGCGCCGCTCGCCGAGCGGATCGAGGCCCTCGCGGTGGCCCGGGAGTCGACCCGCTTCATGGTGATGCACGCCGCATTCGCGGCGGTGCTCGCGCGGCTCTCGGGAACCGACGACATTCTGATCGGTACCCCGATCGACGGCCGCGGCCGCCGCGGGGTGCAGTCGCTGGTCGGCATGTTCGTCAACACGCTGGTGCTGCGGACGCAGGTGCGCGCCGGCGAGCCGTTCGAGGCACTGGTCAGCCGGGTCCGCGGTGACGACCTGGCGGCCTTCGACCACGCGGATGTGCCCTTCGAATCGGTCGTCGACGCGGTGAATCCGGTGCGTTCGGAGGCGTTCGCGCCGCTGATCCAGGTGATTCTGTCGGTGGATCCGGTCGCCGCGACGCCGCAGGCTGCGCAGCTGAGTGAGTTGAGCGTGGAGCCGATGCGCGTCGAGGCGCCACCGGCCCAGGTCGATCTGAATCTCACGGTGTCGACGGCGGCGGCGGGCGAGCCGTGGCGCGGTGCCGTCACCTTCGCCACCGATCTGTTCGATGCGGCATCGATGGAGAAGCTGACCGCCAGGCTGCTCGACTTCCTGGCCGCGGTGACCGAGGATCCGACGTCGCCGGTCGGCGACGTGGGGCTGGTGACGCCGGCCGAGTCGGCGCTGATCGACCAGACCTCGCGCGGCCCGCTGGCACCGGTGCTCGACGAGACGATCCCGGCCGCGGTGGCCGCAAGCGTCCGCCGCGCGCCGGAGGCGATCGCCCTGGTAGCCGGGGACCGGGAGATCGGCTACGCCGAGTTCGGCCGCCGGGTGGACGAGCTGGCCCGGCGGCTGCGGGCGGCGGGCGCCGGTTCCGGATCGGCCGTCGCGGTGGTGATGGATCGCTCCGCCGAACTCGTGATCGCCGTGCACGCGATCATGGCGGCGGGCGCGCAGTATGTGCCGATCGCGGTCGACGCCCCGGCGGACCGCGCCGAGTACATCGCGACCACCGCGGGTGTGCAGGCCGCCGTGCTCCGCGACGGCGACGCCGTGCCCGCACTCGTCGACGCGATCACCGACACGGTGCTGACCGTCGACGCCACCTCCGAGCTCGACGACCTGCGCAGCGAGGTCCGGGCCGCCCGCGACCTGCCCCGGATCGATGCCGATGCGGCGGCGTACACGCTGTTCACGTCCGGCTCCACCGGGCAGCCGAAGGGCGTCACGATCTCCCATCGCGCGGTGCGGAACTTCGTCGCCTGGTTCGGCGAGCTGATCCCGGCCGGCGCGCATCGGCTGCTCTTCAAGACGCCGCACACCTTCGACGCCTCGGTGCTCGAGCTGCTGTGGCCGCCGATCGCCGGTGCGACGATGGTGATCGCCGACGCCGACGGTCATCGGGATCCGCGCTACCTCGCGGAGTTGATCGACCGGTCCGGGGTCACCGTCGCGCAATTCGTGCCCTCGCTGCTGGCGGCCTACCTCGACGTGGTCGACGACGAGCCGCTGATGCCGGGTCTGCGGGTGCTCATCTCCGGGGGCGAGGCGCTGCCGCCGGCGGTGGCCCGCGAGGTCCGCGAGCGGGTGCCGGCGGCGACGCTGGTGAACCTGTTCGGTCCCACCGAGGCGGCCGTGTACACGATGTCCGCGCAGCTCGATCGCGTGGGCGAGGCGGTACCCATCGGACGCCCGATGCGCAACACCACGGCGTGGATTCTCGACACCCGCCTGGACCGGGTACCCGACGGGGTGGCCGGCGAGCTGTACCTCGGTGGCGTGCAGTCGGCGCGCGGCTATGCGTCGCGACCGGAGCTGACCGCGGAGCGCTTCGTCGCCGATCCATTCGGCGGACCCGGCGCGCGGATGTACCGCACCGGAGACCTGGTGCGGCGCAACCGCGACGGCGACCTCGAATACCTCGGCCGCACCGACTTCCAGGTGAAGCTGCGCGGTCAGCGGATGGAGCTCGGCGAAGTCGAGTCGGCCATCGCCTCGGCGACCGGCGTGGTGCACGCCGCCGCGACGGTCGCGGCGGGACCGGCCGGCGACCAACTGGTCGGCTACGTCGCACCGGAGAACGTCGACACCGCGCGGGTGGCCCGCGAACTGGCTGCGACACTGCCCGAGTACATGGTGCCGACGATCTGGGTGCCGCTGCCGGAGATGCCGCTGAACTCGGCGGGCAAGGTGGATCGCCGGTCCCTCCCGGAGCCGGAGTTCCAGGCCGCCGAGTACACGCCGCCGGCCTCGGCCGACGAAGAGACCGTCGCCGGCGTCTTCGCCGACCTGCTGGGGGCGGAGCGGATCTCGGTGACCGAGTCGTTCTTCGATCTCGGCGGCAACTCGCTGGCCGCGATGCGGCTGGTGGCGCGCGTCTCCGCGGCGCTCGGCGTCGGCGTATCGGTCCGCGACGTCTTCGACAACCCGAGCGTGCGGGCACTGGTCGAGGCCGTCGCCGGTCGTGCGCCGGCCCTGCCGCCGGTCACGGCGACGGTGCCGCGGCCGGACCGGATCCCGCTGGCCCTGGCCCAGCAGCGCATGTGGCTGATCAACCAGGTGAACCCGGCCTCGCCGGCCTACAACATCCCGCTCGCTCTGCGGCTGACCGGGGAGCTGGATGTCGAGGCGCTGCGCCTGGCGCTGATCGACGTGGTCTCCCGGCACGAGGTCCTGCGCACCCTGGTGCGCGAGGTGGACGGCCGGCCGTGGCAGCTGATTCAGCCGGCGACGGCCCTCGACGCGCAGTTGGACTGGGCCGTCGTCGATTCCGCCGAGCAACTGTCCGCGGCGTTGAGCTCCGGTTTCGACGTATCGCGGCAGCTGCCGATCCGGGCGCGGCTGTTCCGGGCGGCTGCCGGTGAGTACGTCTTCGGCGTGGTGGTCCATCACATCGCCTTCGACGGCGAGTCGATGCCGCCGTTCGTCCTGGACCTGGTGGGCGCCTATCTGGCCCGCTCCGACGAGGCCGCGCCCGCGCCGGCACCGCTGCCGGTGCAGTTCGCCGACTACGCGCTCTGGCAGCAGGAGGTCCTCGGCGCCCCCGACGACCCCGAGTCGATCCTCGGCCGGCAGCTCGCGTTCTGGCGGACTCGGCTGGCCGGCCTGCCCGAGCTGGTGGAACTGCCGCTGGACCATCCGCGTCCGGCCGTCGCCACCGAGTGCGGCGGGCAGGTCGTCTTCGAGCTGTCGCGCGAGCTCGCCGGTGCGATCGACGAACTCGGAACCCGGACCGGCACCACACCGTTCATGGTGGTGCAGACGGCGCTGGCCGTGCTGATCTCCCGGATGAGCGGTGTGCGGGACATCGCGATCGGCACCCCGATCGCCGGCCGCGGCCAGGCCGAGCTCGATCAGCTGATCGGCATGTTCGTGAACACGCTGGTGCTGCGCACCGCGGTCGACGAGGACGTCTCGTTCACCGAACTGCTCGCGGCGACCAAGCGGACCGATCTGGATGCCTTCGCGAACGCCGACGTGCCCTTCGACCTGGTGGTTCAGCATTCCGGAATCGCCCGGACGACGGCCTATTCGCCGTTCACCCAGGTCTGGCTGACGTTCAACCAGGCCGATGTTCCGGCGCTCGCCGATCCGGACCTGAGCGGCGGGGAGGTCGCCGGTCTCGCGGTCGCTCCGGTGCCGCCGCCGCAGATGTCGGCCAAGGTGGACCTGCTGGTGGCGGTCAACCGTGCCGAGGGTCAGCCGTGGTCGGCGGGCCTCGTCTACGCCGCGGATCTGTTCGACGAGTCGACGATCCTGGTGATCCGCGACTATCTGACCTCGATTCTCGAGCAGGTCACGGCCGAGCCGGACCGATCGGTCGGCGGCCTCGTGCTCGCCGAGGCCGCGGAGAGTCCGGAGCGGGGTGCGACCGACGCCGTCGGTGTACCCGCGGCGCAGGCCGGTCCGCGGTGGGCGAAGGCCGTGCTGTCCGGTGGACCCGGATCCGGGCCGCTGCCGCTGTCGGAGATCTTCGCGACGGCCGCTCGGCAGTGGGGACCGAACCTGGCGGTGATCGATGCTTACGGCATCGAGCTCACCTACGCCGAACTGGATGTGCGGTCGAACCGGCTGGCCCGCTGGCTGATCGGGCGGGGCGTCGGACCCGACTCGCTCGTGGCCCTCGGCATCGGACGCTCGGCGGAACTGCTCGTCGCGATCTGGGCGGTGGCCAAGGCCGGTGGCGGCTACGTCCCGATCGATCCGACCTACCCGGCCGAGCGGGTCACGGCGATGATCGCGGATTCGGGTGCGCTCGTCGGCCTCAGCGTCGAGCGGAGCGGGCAACTGCCGTCGGTCGATCTCCAGTGGCGACGAATCGACGACGCGGAGACCGCCGCCGCGATCGAGGCGATGAGCGATGGGCCGCTGTCGGCCGCCGAACTGCTCGGTGCACCCTCGGTGGCCGCCACGGCGTATGTCATCTACACCTCGGGATCGACCGGTCGGCCGAAGGGTGTCGCCGTCACGCATCGGGGCCTGGCGCACTTCGCTCGGGAAGAGGTTCGCCGGTCGGGCGCCGACGAGTATTCGCGAATGCTCGGTTTCGCGTCGCCGAGTTTCGACGCCTCGGTGCTGGAGTATCTGTTCACGACCGTGGCGGGTGGCACCCTGATCTATCGCCCCGACGACGCCGTCGGCGGCGAACTCCTGCAGGAGTACCTGCGGGCCACCGCGGTCACGCATCTGTTCCTGACGCCGGCGGTGCTCGCCACCCTCGATCCGGACGGCCTGCCCGCACTGCGGGTGGTGCTCTCCGGCGGCGAGGCGGTGCCGCAGGTTCTCAAGGACGAGTGGGCGCGATCTCGTCGGATGCAGAACCTCTACGGACCGACCGAGGGCACCGTCGCGGTGTCGATCTCCGGCCCGATGCGCCCGGGCACCCCGGTGAATCTGGGCGGCGCGATCGCCGGTACCGGTCTGGTGATCCTCGATGACCGGCTGCGGCCGGTGCCGCAGGGGGCGATCGGCGAGCTGTACATCAGCGGTGACGCCGTCGCCCGCGGCTATCTGAATCAGCCGGGCCTGACCGCCGGCCGATTCGTCGCCATGCCCTACGGCGAACCGGGTGACCGGATGTACCGCACCGGCGACCTGGTGCGGTGGCGGCTCGAGGACGGCCGCCAGGTGCTCGAGTACTCGGGTCGCACCGACGATCAGGTGAAGCTGCGCGGACTGCGCATCGAGCTCGGCGAGATCGAGGCGGTGCTGGCCGGCCATCCGACGGTCAAGTCGGCGGTGGTGATCGGGGTGGGCGGCTCGGTGGCCACGGCGCTGGCGGCGTACGTTGTTCCGGCCGGTCCCGAGGTACCCGATACCGCGCAGCTGCGGGACTTCCTGGTGCAGCACCTGCCGGCGCACATGGTGCCGGCCTCGATCACGGTGCTCGACGCCTTGCCGTTGACGCCGGTGGGCAAGCTCGACAAGAAGGCCCTGCCCGCGCCGGTCGTGGTGGAGGCGGAGTATGTGGAGCCCGAGTCGGAGACCGAGCGGGCCGTCGCCCGGGTCTACGCGCAGATCCTCGGTCTGGACCGAGTATCGGCGACGAGTTCTTTCGTGGAGCTCGGCGGTGACTCGCTGAATGCGGTTCGGGTACAGGCGGCCCTGCGCGACGATTACGGTCTCGACGCCCAGTTGGGCTGGTTGTTCCAGGACAGCAGCCCCCGGACCCTGGCGGTGCTGCTGGAGACCAGCGGTGGCGCCGGGATGAACCAGGTGCTGCTGCCGCTGCGGCCCGACGGTGCCGCGGCCCCGCTGTTCTGCGTGCATCCGGGCGGCGGTCTGGCGTGGTTCTACGGCGGCTTCGTCCCGTATCTGGCCGACCGTCCGGTCTACGGTCTGCAGGATCCGCACGTCGTCGCCGACGAGCCGGAGCGTCCCGCCGCGGAGGATCTGGCGGCCCGCTACCTCGAGGAGGTGCGCCGGGTTCAGCCGTCAGGCCCCTACCATCTGCTCGGCTGGTCCGTCGGCGGCACCATCGCCTACGCGATGGCGCTGCAACTCCGTGCGGCCGGTGAGGAGGTCGCCTACCTCGGCCTGCTCGACTCGGCGGTGTTCGGTGCGCTCGCCGAGGCCGCCCGGGCCGAAGCCGCGGCGCGGGAGGCGGCTCCGGAGGCCGCCGCCGCGGACGTGGAAGCGGCCGCCGACCTGCTCGGTGCCTGGCGGGATCTGTTCGACATCGACGAGTCGGTGCAGGCCGGCGACTCGGCGGCCGTGCAGACGATCGTCCGCGAGCAGATCGCCGGAATGGGGCTGCTGTCCGACGACCAGGTGCAGCGCATCATGGAGAGCTTCGCCTCGGCCGAGGACGTGGTGCGGGGCTTCGTCCCCGAGGACTTCGACGGCGACCTGCACGTCTTCGTCGCCACGGCCGACAAGGACGATCCGGCCGTCGTCGCCGACAGCTGGCGGCCGCATGTGTCCGGCGAAGTGGTCTCCATCGAGGTGCCGACCCATCACCTGGGCATGGCTAATCCCGAGGCACTGGCGATCATCGGTCCGCACTTGGCCGAGCAACTCGCCGCCGCAGACATGAAACAATCGGAAGTAACGAGAGAGGATCAGTAGATGACCAACCCCTTCGATGACGAGAACGGCCGCTTCTTCGTGCTGGTGAACGACGAGAACCAGCACTCGCTGTGGCCCACCTTCGCCGACATTCCGGCCGGCTGGACCAAGGTCTTCGGCGAGGACAGCCGTGAGGCGTGCCTGGCCTACGTCGAGGAGAACTGGACCGATCTGCGACCCAAGTCGCTCATCGAAGCGATGGAGAAGGACGCCGCGGAGCGCGCCGCCAAGCAGTAGCCGGGGCCTCCACCGCCGACGGCCGACCTCGATCGGCGGGGGAGGTCGGGTAACAATGTGATGAAGATTACACTTGAATCACTCCTGCCACATTGAACACATTTGCCTCCCGGGGCATGCTGGATCTCGCAAGCATCGCGTTAGTCCAGGTAAACACCGTGTGACATCCGACAACATCTGCTTCCGGATCTTTCGCGACCGGCGACTATCTGCAATACTCGGTGGTACGTCCCCTGAAGAGGGGACCCGAATAATCGGGGCGCAAGCCCCACCGCCAGACGGGTGAGACGATGAACGGACTCTTCGCGCAGATTCAGCAGCGAGGCACGGACATGCCGTGGATGACGGCCGTCCGCCTCGACGGGCGAGTCGTGACCTATGGCGAACTCTACGACAGCGTTGTTGCCTACGATCGTATCGTCGCCGGCCAGGCTTTGTCGGAGAATGCGGGGCTGGCAGCGGCGCTGATGAGCCTGCTCCCCGAGCATCTCCGCGACCTCGCTCCGGCCGATCAGGCCCGGTGGATCGGCGATTCGATCACCTGGCTGAGCCGCGGACTTGACCACGACAGCGGCACGTTCAGCACCGCCGTCTGAACCCGCTCGACCACGAAACCCGCCACCGCTGTGGCGGGTTTCGCGCATCGGTGAAGCACTCCGTCTACCCGGATCCCGGCCGGTAGACTTCCACGCGATGAAGCTGCCAGTGCAGGTGACCGGTGAGGACGCTCCGGGTACGAGCGTGTGGCGCGTACAGCGAGCCACCGCGGTGTGCATCGGCCTGATGCTCATCCTGACCCCGATCCTGTCGATATCGACGATGATCGCCAATCGGAATCTGGCCGCGACGTGGTGGACGGGAGTCAGCGTGGTCGTACAGGTGGCGACCGGTGGGCTCCTGCTGGCCACCGCCAGTGAGCGCTGGCGGCACCACCTGCCCGCGGCCGTGATCCTGGTGGGTGCCGCGCAGGTGCTCATCCTGGCGCTGTGGTTCCCGGCCCGCACGGGCGTGCTCGCGGGCTCGGCGACAATCGACACCGTCTGGGCGACGGGCATGTCGAGCACCGTCGGCATCGGCGTGGCCGCGGTCTTCGGCTACTGGCGATCCCTGCTCTACACCAGTTTTCTGCTCACCTGGGTGGCCTTCGTCTACAGCTACGCGCACTACGGTCACTACTCGGTCGGGGCCTCCTATCGGGCAGCGATCACCGGATCGCTGGTCGGCGTCTTTCTCGCGGTGATCCATTCCGGTCTGCAGATGGCGCGCCGGGTCGACGACGACCGGGACCGCGTGCTGAGTGCGGCCGCCGCGCTGGCCGGGCTCACCGCCCGCGACCGCGAGCGGGCCCGGATGGATGCCGTCGTGCGCGACGAGGTGATCACGGTGCTTCGCGCCGTGCGGGCCGGAGCACCGGCCCGCGTCCACCGCGAACAGGCCGTCCGCGCCCTGGAGGCCATGGCGGGCGAACACCGTGCGGACCGCGCGGAGGCCGTCGGAGCTCCGGCCGCGCAGCTGCGGCTGCGCGAGACGATTGTTGGCTACGGCGACCGGATCGCCGTCGATCTGGAGTCCGACGATACGGCCGCCGACTATCCGGTGGAGGCCGTCGACATGATGGTCGACGCCCTGGGGGAGGCGATCGTCAACAGCCTCCGCCATGCCGGCCCGGGGGCCTCGCAGGCCGTGGTGGGCCGGCTGACCGGCGAGGGCATCCGTATCCGGGTGCTCGACGACGGCGTCGGCTTCGATCCCCGCGCGGTGCCGCTGGACCGAATGGGTATCGCGACCGGGATCCGGGCGCGTGCGGCCGCGGTGCCGGGCGGTGCGACGGCCGTCGAATCCGCCCCCGGCGAGGGCACGATGGTGTCGCTGGAATGGCGGCGCCCGTGACTGGAGGACCCGCGCCCGCCGGGCCCGTGCCGGTGACTCCCGGGCCTGCGCCGGTCGACGACATCCCGGCGCTGCGCGATCTCCTGGGCTTGCGTTCGCTCCTGGTCAGCTGCGCGATCGGTGCGCTGGCCGGGAGCTATGTCCTCGCCGTGGCGGGTACCGCCCAGTCGATGTCGGCGACGGCCTGGCTGGTGCTGGGCGGCACCCTGACCGTGCAACTGCTGTGCGTTTTCACCACCATCGCGATCCCGGCCGAGCCGCTGCCGCGGTGGGCCGCCGCGATGATCGGCGCCGTCTCCCTCGGCGCCCTCGGGGTGGCCTGGTGGCAGGCCCCGCCGACGACGCAGTGGTGGGTGCAGGTGACCGGGCCGCCGGCGATGGTCGCGGTGGTCGCCGCGATCTTCGCCTTGCGCGGGCGCACCGGCCTCGCCTGGCTGGTTCTGCTCGGCGCGATGGCGGTGGCGGCCGCCTGGTCGCAAGTTCACGGGGAGACGGCGGCGGATGCCCTGGCGATGACCAAGCGCATCCTGGGGACGGTGCTGCCGGCAACCGTGATCGCCTGGATGCTGCGCCCGATGCTGGAGCAGATCGGCACGCTGCGCGAACGTGAACTGGCGGCGGTCCGCGAAGAGGCGGAGAACCGGGCCACCGCGCGCGAGCGCGCCGATCGGCTGCGGCAGATGGAGGGCGAGGTCGATCCCATCTTGCGACGCCTCGCCGCCGGCGGGGAGTTCACCGAGGAGGAGGCGCTGCGGGCGCGACTGCTGGAGTACTCGCTGCGCGACGAGGTGCGGGGCCGCGGCTGGTACAGCGCCGGCGTTCGGCTCGGTGCCGCCGCCGCGCGCGAGCGCGGCGTAGCGGTGCAGTTGTTCGACGACGGCGGTCTCGATGTGGACGAGCTCAGCGGGGCAGACGCCGAACGGCTGCGCGGGGAGCTGGTGCGGGCGCTGACGGGGGCCGACCGCGGTACGGTGACCGCCCGCATCCTGCCCAAGGGGCGCGACGTGGTCGCGGTGATCACCGTCGGCCACGGCGATAGGGTGGAGCGGCGGACCGCGGCGCTGACCGCCGCTGGGATCGTGTGGTCCACCTCGGCGTCCGATCAGGACTAGGACGAACGACGCGTACGCCGAACGACGACGCCGCGCCCTCCCGGTGCGGGGAGGACGCGGCGTCGGTGTCCGGTCGGAGGGGTCAGTGCCCGCCGCGCTCGCCGCCCATGCCGGCCAGCGTGCTGACGGCGTCGGCGCTGAGCTTCCAGTCGTCGCCCACCTTGACGTAGGTCAGCTCGATGTCGATCGGCTGCGGAGCGTGCGGCGACTTCACGGCGACGGTCACCTTCGCCTTGTTGTCGCCCTCGGCGGCGACGGCCTTCACGGTGTACACGTCCGGGGTGTAGCCGCCGGCGGCCGAACCCTTCGCGTACCCGATGATCGCGGCCTTGGTGGCCGGGTCGGTCACGTCGACGACGGTGTCGATCTGATCGGCCGGGGTGGCCGGGTCGACGGCCGTCCGCAGGATGGTCTGGGCCTTCTCCTCGTTCAGGCCGTCGACGGCGGCCTTGGCGGCATCGGTGGCCGAGGTCGCGGCCGAAGCGGCGTTGTCGGCGGCCGAAGCGACGGCACTGGTTGCGTCCTTGGCGGCACTGGTGACGCTGTCGACGGTGTCGGAAGTACTGGAGCAACCGGCGAGCAGGGCCGCGCCGGCAGCGACGGACAGCAGAGCCAGGGCGGGGCGACGCAGGGTCTTGTGCATGATTCTCCGATTCTCAGTGAACAGTTGAGGTAAGCCTAACGATAGCGGTGGGGTGGCGACGGTGTCACGGGCCGTTCGGCCCGAGCACGTCCGCATCCTCGAAGGTCATCGTCAGCTGGGCCACCGAGCTGCTGGTCAGCGCATGCCTCGAGAGCTTGAGCGCGCGCAGCTCGTCGGCGATCGGTCCGCTGCCCAGGCGCAGCGAGGCACCGCCCGGACGGGTGCGGGTCCCGGTGGTGGAACCCAGGCGCCACGGGGTGCGCCGGGTGACGCCGTCGAGCTGCGAGTACGACTGCAGCACCGTCGTCGATGCCGCGTCGGGCATCGGCACCCCGGGCGACACCGTCAGTTCCGCGATCAGCTCGCCGTCGAGTGAGGACACCGATCCCCGTTTGGCCGCACTCTCGTGATCCACCCGGAACGAGGCCATCGTCTTGGGGAAGCCCCAGATGGTTCGCCCGGCCTCCAGGGTGAACTCGCCGTCGACCGGAAGGTGATGGATCAGTGCGTGGGCGTCACCGCGCAGCAGCGAGGTCACCGTGCGCAGCGCCGACGCCTTCGGTGCGTCTGGATCCCGGACTAGGAAGCACACGCCGAACTCGTGGTAGGGGCCAAGATCCCCGTCGAGGTATTCGACGAAGACCAGCATGACAAGGGCGCGTCCCGGGCGCAGGGTGAGCGGTGCCGGGGTCACGCCGCCGCGCGCGGTGATCGCCGCCGCGGCGACTTTCGCGTCGCAGGTGTAGCCGGCGACGAAACAGCGAGCCGAGCGGATCTGCACGGGCAGGGTCACCGTCTGGCCGGCGATCGAATATGAGTCCATGGTTATTCACATTAAGGCGAATGACGGAAATTACCCCGGGGAGTCCGAGATTCGCGTCATGTAGCACTAAGATGGGTGACTCAAGCATCGGTGACCGGCTTCCGGGCGCCGAGTTGCGATCTGGGGAGGAGCGCGAAGGTGAGTAGCCCGGAGTCAGCGGACACGGAGAACAGCGTCACTTCGGCGGGGGCGCGGGAGTGGTCGGCGGACGATCCGCTGCGGATCGGCATGGTCGATGACCACAAGGCGCCGGTGTGGGGCATCGAGCGCATTCTGGAAGACCACGACGACATGGAACTCGTCGCCTCCGCGGCGACCGTCGCCGACCTGCTGGAGCAAGGCGTCGACCTCGACGTCGTGATCCTCGACCTGCGCCTCGGCGACGGCACCAGTCCGCGCGAGAACGTCGCGCGGCTGGCCGAGCAGAACATCGGCACCGTCGTCTACACCTCCGGTGAGCACCCCGATCTGCTGCGTTCGGCGGCTCGTGCGGGCACGCTCGGCGTGGTCCTCAAGTCGGCCTCCGAGGAGGAGATCGTCGCCGCGGTCCGCGCCGGTGGACGCGGCGAGGAAGTGCTGACCACCGAGTGGGCGGCCGCCATCGACGGCGATCCCAACCTGGATGCGGTGGACCTCAGTCCGCAGTTGCAGCGGGTGCTGACG
>CAZEOP010000091.1:0-13022 GCA_964513715.1 uncultured Gordonia sp. | reverse complement strand
GCCGCTGCAGGAGGCGGCCGCCGCGAACGATGCCGCGCGGGTTCGCGAGCTCCTCGACCGCGGCGCCGACATCGAGCACCGCGGCCCACAGGGGCGCACCCCGCTGGTGACCGCCACCAAGAACCGTGCGGCCGACGCCGCGCGCGTCCTGATCGACGCCGGCGCCGACGTGAACGCGAAGGACGACATCGCGGACTCGGCCTATCTCTACGCCGGCGCGGAAGGCTACGACACCATCCTGCGGATGACCCTCGACCACGGCGCCGACCTGCGCAGCGTCAACCGTTTCGGCGGCACCGCGCTGATTCCGGCCGCCGAGCACGGCTACCTCTCCACCGTGCAGATGTTGATCGACGCCGGTGTCGACGTGAACCATGTGAACACCCCGGTCTGGACCGCACTGCAGGAGGCCGTCGTCTATGGCGACGGTTCGCAGAAGTACCAGCAGGTGGTGTCGGCGCTGCTCGACGCCGGGGCCGACCCCGACGTCCGCGATGCGCAGGGCCGCACGGTGCTCACCAATGCCCTGGACCGCGGCCAGGGTGACATCGTCACCATCCTGCGCAACCACGGAGCCGGCCAGTGACTCCCACCCGCATCAGCAATGTCACCGCGCCCGACGGCCGGCGCGTCGACCTGGAACTCGCCGACGGCGCCATCGCGGCGATCGAGCCGCACGGGGCGGACTCCCCCGCCGGCGCTGCCGACTCCGCCGGTCCCGCGACCGCGGTGATCGACGGCGGCGGCGCCCTGGTGCTGCCGGCCTTCGTCGACGGCCACTGTCATCTCGACAAGACCTTCCTGGGCGCGCCCTGGCAGCCGCACTTGGCCGCCGGGTCGTTGCGCGAGCGCATCGCGAACGAGAAGATCCTGCGCAGCGCCGTCGGTGTCTCCGTCACCGAGCGGGCCACGGCGCTCGTCGACCAGATGGTCTCCTTCGGCACCGGCCACGTCCGCTCGCACGTCGACATCGACCTGGAAGCCGGCCTCGACGGGCTGCACGCGCTGCTCGAGGTCCGCGAGGCGGTCCGCGATCGGCTCGGCATTCAGCTGGTCGCCTTCCCGCAGAGTGGCGTCGTCACCACGCCCGGCATCGCCGACCTGCTCGATGCGGCCCTCGCCGAGGGCGCCGACCTGATCGGCGGCCTCGATCCCGTCGGCTTCGACGACGACATGGACGGCCAGCTCGAGGTGATCTTCGGCCTGGCCGAGAAGCACGGCGCCGGCATCGACATCCACCTGCACGACGGCGGCACGGTCGGCACCGCGCAGCTGCGCGCGATCGCCGAGCGGACCCGGACCCTCGGCCTCGGCGGCAAGGTCGCCGTCAGCCACGCTTACGCACTCGGTCAGGTCTACGGCGACGAACTCGATCGCACGGCGCGGGCACTCGGCGACGCCGGGGTCTCGATCATGACCAACGGTCCGGCCGGCACCATGCCGCCGATCCTGCTGCTGCGCGAGCACGGCGTCCGCGTCTTCGCGGGCTCGGACAACATCCGCGACGCGTGGTGGCCGTACGGCAACGGCGACATGCTCGAGCGCGCCACCATCATCGGCCTCGAAGGCGGCCTGATGAGCGACGACGACCTCGGCGTGCTCGCCGCGCTCACCACCGACGCCCCCGCGGACGTCCTCGGCATCGCCGACTACGGTCTGCGCGTCGGCGGCCGCGCCGACCTGGTCCTCATCGACGCTCGGAGCGTCGCCGAGGCCGTCGCCGGCCATCCGCCGCGCACCCTGGTGATCCACGGCGGTCGCGTGGTCCACCGCCGGTAGACCACGCTTCGCACGAAGAGGGTGCGACCGATGAGGGTGCGACGAAGACGTCCCGGCATGCTCGGCATGCCCCACCGTCGCTGGCCGAGTCCGGCGGCGCTCAGGTGGTGCGGTCGGCGCCCGGCGCAGGCTCGCGCGAATCCATCGCGGCGTCGGCCAGCTCCAGGCCGGCGCCGGCGTAGATGTTGAACGCGGTGTCGACGCCGTGCTCCTTGGCCCACTCCACCTCGTCGTCGTACCTGGCGACGGTGGCGACCTGGCCGCTGAAGCCGGATTCGCGCAGGCACTCCAGCGCGGTGACGTTGGCGCCGTGCCGGTGCATCGCCAGCAGAGCGGTGTGCACCGAGTCCGAGTGGCGCAGCCGGTTCCAGAAGTCGAGGTCGGTGGCATCGCCCTCGATCGCCCGGTACCCCTCCCCCTTCAACGTCTCGATGCGGGGCCCGTCGTAGTCGACGCCGACCACCCGGAGGCCGTGATGCTGCGTCAGGCGCTGATAGGCCGCCAGGCCGACGCGGCCCATGCCGAGGATGACGACCTCGGCGTCGCCGGCGTCCTGCGGCCGTTCCTCCGCGATGAGTTTCTGATCGTTCTGCACGGGCAGTCGGGCGGCGATCTTCTCCACCATGAGGTGACCGCGGCCGTTCACCAGCGCCGAGACCACGAAGCTGAGGGCGACGGCGATGGAGATCTCCACCAGCCAGGCCTTGTCGAGCATCCCCGCGGTGACGCCCACGGAGACGACGATCAGACCGAACTCCGAGTAGTTCATCAGGCTCAGACCGGCCAGGATTGCCGACCGGTAGCGGATCCGCATCAGCGACAGCAGACCGATCCACAGCACCGCCTTGAGCGGCAGCAGGAGCAGCATCAGCAGTGCCACCTCGACGGTCGGCAGGTCGGGTAGGCCGGTGAGACCGATCGACACGAAGAAGCCGACCAGCAGCAGTTCCTTGAGGTGGAAGAGCGAACGGGCCAGCTCGGACGAGGCCGGATGCGAGGCCAGCAGCACGCCGACGATCAGCGCGCCGAGGTCGCCCTTGAGTCCGACGACCGAGAACCAGGCGTAGCCGGCCACCAGCGCCATGGTGATGCCGAACAGCGCCTGCATCTCGCCGTGCCCCAGTCGGCTCCAGATCCGCCGCATCACCAGGGTCAACGGCCACAGCAGCACCAGGGAGAAGGCCCACCAGCTCGGCAGGTGGCCGCCGGTGGCGGTCAGGAAGACGACGGCGACGATGTCCTGCATGACGAGGATGCCGATCGCCACGCGGCCGTAGAGCGAGTTCGTCTCGCCGCGTTCTTCGAGCACCTTGACGACGAAGACGGTGCTCGAGAAGGACAGTGCGAAGGCCAGCAGCAGGATCGTCTCGGGATCCTGGCCGGTCAGCATCGGCAGGCCGATCAGCGCCGCCACCCACAGGAAAGCGAACGCCGCCACCACGCTGAGCACCATGTGGACCGACGTCGACAGCCAGACCTCTCGGCGGAACAGGATCCGGATGTTGAGTTTGAGGCCGATGGCGAACAGCAGCAGTGTCACGCCGAGGTCGGCGACGATCTCCAGTTGCGGCAGGTGCTCGACGTGCAGCGCGTTGATCACGAAGCCGGCGGCGAGGAAGCCGACCAGCGGTGGGAGCCGGATCGCCATCGCGAGGCCGCCCAGACCGAAGGTGATGAGCAGGTAGACGGCAACGGTTGAGGTCATCCGGTCATTCTTCCGTTTTCGGCGGATCGTCGGTAATCCGGATTGTCCTCAGCTGGGGACGACCATCACCGCGCACTGGGCCACCTGCAGCACGGCCCGGCTCGTCGACCCGAGCAGCAGGCTGCGGAAGCCGCCGCGCCCGCGGCTGCCGAGTACGACCAGTTGCGCGTCTTGCGCGGCCTCGAGGATCTGTTCGGCCGGCGGCTGCATCGTCACGATGCGCTCCACCGGAACGTCCGGGTAGTCCTCCAGACCGCCGGCTAGCTGCGAGCCGAGATTCTCCCGCGCCTCGTCGAGTAGTTGCTGACGACCGTGCTCCACCAGGTCGAACGACGACACGCCCGGGTAGTCGAGGTAGGTGTGCACCGCGGTCAGTCCGGTGCCCAGGAACGATGCGGCCCGGAAGGCCTCGGTGACCGCGGCCGCCGAGATCGGCGAGCCGTCCACGCCCACCACGACCGGTCCGGTGGTGCGCGGCGATTCCGGCACCACCACGACCGGGCATTCGGCGTGCGCGGAGACGTCGGCGCTGACCGAGCCGAGCAGCAGCCCGCGAACCCCGCCCAGACCGCGGCGGCCCAGCACCATCATGTGCGCCTGCTGCGACAGCTGCCGAAGCACCAGGGTGGGCCGGCCGTCGTAGATTTCGCCGGACTCGTCGACGCCGGGGGCGGCCTCGCGTGCGGCCAGCCGGGCGATGTCGAGCGCGCCCTCGGCGAAGGCCCGGGCACTCTCGGTGTACGCCTCGGCCATCGCGATCGCCGACCCGAACTGCAGCGGTTGCGGCTGCACGACGGAGATCACGCGCAACGGGCGATTGCGGGCCGCCGCGGCGACCGCCGCCCAGCGCACGGCATCGACCGCAGTGCCCGAGCCGTCTACCGCGGCCACAATTGGTGCGTTCCCTGTCATCATCTGGTCCTGCCTCGTGTTCTGCCCCGCGGTCACAGACCGGAGGGGACTTCCTTGCCGTTGACGACGACGGTGACCACGCGGGTCTTGGCGTCGTACGAGATGGTGCCGTGCTGGAAGGTTGTCGTCCGAACGCTGCCGTCGACGGTCTCGTCGCTGGTCGGCACGCCGAGTGGCCCGGCCGAACCGTTCTTCCCGTCGCCGGAGCGGGTCGGGGTGCCGTCGGGCGTGCGCTCGATGTTCCAGGCGTCGCGGATCTTGCCCCAGGTGATGTACGCCGGAGTGCCCGGATCGGCGTTCTCGGCGACGATCACGCCACCGGAGAACTGCTGGTAGACGACGCCGCTGTCGCGGGTGCCGGCGTTGTGGTCGCCGTCGAGGGGCTTACCCAGATCGTCGCGCTGCTGCTGGGTCGCGGCGTTGTACTTGGCGGCGATCGGCCCCGACAGGACCACCTCGCGACCCTGTACCCCGGTGAGCGTCACCTCGTCGGCCGGGGCCGTCGCGGAGGTCGGCGATGCCGACTCAGCAGCCGAGGTCACCAGCGAGTCGGCCGTGACGGTGGTCGAGGATGCCGCGTCCCCGGCGGTGTCGGTGCTGCAGCCGGCGGCGATCAGCGCGGCGCCGGCCAGCGCGGCGGCGGCCGCGATGCGACGATGAGTGCTCTTGGTCATGGGATTCCTGTTCGGTCGTCCGGTGATCAACGATTCCCGACGATACGGGCAAGGCGCCGCGGTGTGCGGGATGTCTACCGGTCGGGCGCGGCCGCTGCTTTCAGCCGAGTCCGCCGATCTGTCGTTTGAGATCGCGGTAGCCGGCCACCCGGGCCATCACCTGGTCGGCCTGCGACTCTCCCGGTATGCCCGGCGGCGTCACCTCGACTCCGTAGAGCAGACCGCTGAGTTCGCTGTGCAACTCCGAGCGCTGGGCCGCGATACGGGCGGCCTCGCGATCGGCGTGCAGGGAGGCATCGATCAGGCCGGCCTCCACCGCGCAGCGCTCGATCAGCTCGATCCGGGCGTTCGCGGCGTGCTCCAGACCGCCGGCGGTGTCGCGCGCCTCCGCCAGCAACTGCAGGTCGCCCTCGCTCGGATCCTTCAACTCGGCCAGCCGGTCGGCGGTGAGCCGAAGGCCGTGCGCTTTCTGCAATCCGGTCACGATCCCGGCGAGGTCGGCGGAGAAGTCGACGTCGCCGAGCCAGCCTTCGCGGGCCGCCTCCGTGGCGTGCACGCGGCCGACGGCGGCGTGCGCCGCGTCGACGCGGCGCACGTTGTCCGGGCCGAGGCTCTCGACGTAGCGCAGGTGCGCCTCCGAGGCCTGCCGTTCCTGCTCCAGCCGGGCCTGTTCGGCCCGTGACTTCTGCAGGCGGACGATGCCCCAGGTGAGGGCGCCGACCCCGGCCACGATGCCGATGCCGAGCCACACCTCTCCGGGGATCATCGCGATCACACCGATCACCATCAGGACGAAGACGCCGACCGAACAGCCGCTGTTGCTCTCCTTACCGTCCGCCACGTCGCCCCTCTCGTCTGAATACGCTGCCGTGAGGGTAACTGCCGGCTACGACAGCCCCGCGCGAGCGACCGCTCAGACCCGCGGGGCCGTCGTCGACGGTGTGCGTCGGTACCCGGTCAGCCGGCCGGGACGACCTTGTCGTTGACGGTCACGGTGACCGTGCCGTCGGCGGTGTTGAAGGTGATGGCACCGTGCTCGAAGGTCGACTTCTTGAGGTCGCCGTCGACGCTCTCGTCACTGGTCGCGGCGCCGAGCGGGCCCTGCGAGCCGCCCTTGCCGTCGGCCGCCGGCACTCCCTCGGCGTTGCGCGGGACGTTCCACGCGTCGCGGATCTTGCCCCAGGTGATGTAGGCCGGGGTGCCCTGGTCGCCGTTCTTCGCGGTGATGACGCCGCCGGCGAACTGCTGGTAGACCACTCCGCTGTCGCTGCTGCCCGCGGTGTTCGGGCCGGTCAGCGGAGCGCCGAGATCGGCCTTCTGGGCATCGGTCGCCGCGGCGTAGCGCACCGCGATCGGGCCGACGAGCTTCACCTCGGTGCCGTCGGCGGCCTTCACGGTGACGCCCGTGGTGAAGACGTCTTTGACGGCGTCGGTTGCATCGCCGGCGGCCGAGGTGGCGGCGGAGGCTGCGCCCTTGACGGCGTCGGCGGCGTCATTGGCGGTGCTGCAGCCCGCGACGAGGGCGAGCGCGGCGAAGCCGGTGACGACGACGCCGGCGCGACGGAAGGTGGTGTTCGTGTTCATGGGTTCCTTTCGGTGCGGACATGCCTGAATGTACGGTTCCGCGGCCCTGTTGGGCACGGATTCGTCGCCCGCCGCGCGGTGTGCGCTGAAACCTTGCGCGCCGGCAGCCGGGTACTCCGGCGCAGGCCCGGCGCATCCTGGGCAACTCGGGCCGGGTGCGGATATGGGACAATGGAGTCACCGCCAACGACACCGCCACGAACGACGGGAGTTCAGATGCTCGGAATCGTCCTACTGATCATCGGCGGCGTCGGCCTGGTATTGACGCTCCTGGCGTTGCTCGGTGTCGACATCGGCGACGTCGATGTGGATCTCGGCGATTCCGGGGTCGGTCTCACCTCACTGCTGACCCCGTTCCTCACCGGTTTCGGGCTGCTGGCCGGCGGGCTGATCGTCTTCGGCGGCACCTCGGCCGGGGTCGCCCTGCTGGTGGGCGCGCTGTCCGGGCTGGTGCTCGCCGTCTCTGCGGGCGTGGTGCTGCGCTGGCTGTGGCGCTCGGGCGAGGAACTTCCCGACGTCGACTTCCTCGGCAACGCCGGCCGCGTGGTGGAGCCGATCGGTGCCGGCCGGTTCGGCACCGCCGAGGTGGGCACCGCCCTCGGTCCGCGCCAGATCACCGTCACCGCCGACCGCGACTTCGTCCACAACGACCGGGTGCGCATCGTGGCCAAGATAGACGACCGCGACGCCTACGTCGTGGAGCAACTCCCCTATTCCGAGCTGGACCGCTGACCGTTCTGGCGGCCCCGAAAGTCCCTCTCCCGAAACTTCGCCCCGAGGTTTCTCCACCGAAAGGAACACCCGCTCAATGTCCACGATCCTGATCCCCGTCGCGGTGGTCGTCGTACTCCTGGTGCTCATCATCTTGCTGCTGCTCTCGCGCTACCGCGTGCCCGGCGCCGAGGAGGCCTTCATCGTGACCGGCACCGGCAAGGGGCACCAGGGCAAGGTGTACCGGGGCACCGGCACCTTCGTGCTGCCCGTGGTGCAGCGGGCCACCCGCGTCCAGCTCAGCTCCATCAAGGCCGACCTGGACACCTCGACCCCGGCCAACGACGGCATCGAGCTGAAGGTGCGCGGCGTGGCGGTGGTGAAGGTCGGCGACACTCCGGAGGCCATCCTCAAGGCCGGTCCGCGTTTCGGCGACGACCTGAATCGGGTCAAGGCGCTGGTCACCGAGCAGCTGTCCGGTGAACTCCGCTCCATCGTCGGCACCATGACGGCCAAGAGCATCCTCGTCGACCGGCAGGCGCTGGTTGATCAGGTGGCGCAGTCGATCAAGGAGATCCTGGGCAACCAGGGTCTGCTGCTCGACAGCTTCTCCATCAACGACGTCCAGGACTCCGACGGCCAGTACTTCAGCGACCTGGCCGCCAAGGAGCGCTCGGACCAGGCGGCCATCGCCGCGCAGTCGCGGGCCGAGGCGCACCGCGTCGCCGAGCAGAGCCGCATCGCCAACGAGCAGGCCATCATCGAGCAGCAGCGCGAACTCGACATCGAGCGTGAGCAGGCTCGCCAGGCCACCGATCGCGCGGCCGCCGAGGCCGACGCCGTGCGGCCCCTGGTGGAGGCCGAGCGCCGGCGCATTCAGGTGGAGAAGGACAACGAGGTGGCCGAGCAGTCGGCCCGGCTGCGCGATACACAGCTCGACGCCGAGGTGCGACGGCCCGCCGAGGCCGAGTTGTACGCGGCTCAGCAGCGTGCCGCCGCCCGCAAGGCCGAGATCGTCGCCGAGGCCGAGGCGCGCGCCGAGGGCATTCGCATCACCGGTGACGCCGAGGCGCAGGCGCTGGAGAAGCGGGCCGAGGCCCTCGGCAAGCTCGACTCGGTGGGCCAGCTGGAACTGGTGCTCGGCAAGCTGCCGGACATCGTCTCCGCGGCGGCCGAGCCGCTCTCGGAGGCCAGCATCACGCTGGTCGGCGACAGCGTGGACCCGCTGACGCGCAGTGCGGGCGCCGGTCTGGCCAGCAGCCTCGAGGTGATCCGCGGCACCACCGGGATCGACGTCGCCGGCCTGCTGAGCAAGCTGGGCGGCGACAAGGAGACGGGGACCAAGGCCGGGTCGCCCGGCGACCTTCCGCCGGCGACGATCACCCACCGGACCTCGGACGAGGTCTGAGCCCCCACCGAGGCCACAGCCGATGTCCGGTCGGCTGACGACGTAAGGAGTTCCCCATGCGACTGTCCACCCGCAATCAGCTGACCGGCACCATCGTCGACGTGACGATCGGCGCCGTGATGGCCACGGTCAAGGTCCGCCTCGACGGCGGCGACCAGGTGGTGACCGCCTCGATCACCAAGGACGCGGCGGAGGATCTGGGCTTGGCCGTCGGTCAGCCGGCCACCGCGCTGATCAAGTCGACCGAAGTGATGATCGGCGTCGAGTAGGGCTCGTAGGGCTCAGTCGCGCCGCGTGCGCGGCCGCAGCCGGGCGTTGGGCAGCGGCGGTGCGGGGATCCGCTGGTCGTCGTCCCAGCCGGCGACGGTGCCGAAGCGGGCCGAACGCGCCTGCCACTGTGCGCGGTACTCGGCGATCTCCTCGTGCGTGCGGCCGACGAAGTTCCACCACATCACCAGGTCCTCGCCGAAGGGTGCGCCGCCCAGCAGGATGCCGCGGGCCGCGGTGGCTCCGGGATTGTGCAGGGTGAGTTCGATCCGGCCGGGGCCGGCGTAGCCCAGATCGCCGCGCACCAGCCCGGCCCCGCAGAAGTGCAAAGCCTCGGTGTCCAGGATGACGCCGTGCTCGAATCCAGGATCGACCGGCAGGGTCAGCGTGGCACCCGGCTCGACGGTCAGTTCGGCGCCGAGCAGCGGTGTCGCGGTGACCACCGGCGACACCGCGTCGCCGAGGCGACCGATGAAGACCCGGGCGCTGCCGCCCGGCAGCGCCACGGCTTCGGGCGCATGGAACTGAAAGCCGTGGGGGCCGTGGCGATCGGGGTCCGGCAGTGCGACCCACAGCTGGACGCCGTGCAGAACGGTCGTCGCGGGGGTGGAGACCTCCGAGTGGCTGATTCCGGCGCCGGCCGACATCAGATTCAGCTCGCCCGGACGCACCATGGCGTGCACCCCCGCGCTGTCGGTGTGCTCGATCTCGCCGTCGAACAGCCAGCTGACGGTCTGCAGTCCGGTGTGCGGATGCGGCAGCACGCGCATTCCGGGCCGCTCTCCCCCGACGTCATCCGGCCCCCCGACCTCATCCGGCCCGTAGTGGTCGGCGAAACACCAGGCGCCGATCATCGACCGGTCGCGGGTCGGCAGGGTGCGGCGCACCAGCATCGCCCGGGGGCCGCCGAGCGGCACCTCCCGGGCGGCGATCACCTCGATGCCCGATCCGGGCGTGCCGTGGCAGTCCAGTTCGGCGGGGTCGGACTCGATGTTGCTCATGCTCCGATTGTCACAGGTGCCTGGCACCCTCACCGTATGAGCGTTGAACTCCGTGGCACCGACCTCCGGCACTGGGTCATCGGCGAGTTGCGAAAGCAGTCGCCGATGTCGATCCCGGAATTGCTCGCCGCGTCGGAGAGACAGGGGTTCTCCCTTGCCGGCCGCCCGTCGAAGGTGGTCTCGGACGCGCTGCGCTGGGAGTGTCGCCGCGGGCGCATCGTCAGAACGGGGCGCGGCGAGTACCGCATCGGGGTCATCCCACGGACCAGTGGGCAGCGGATCGACCGGCGACTGTCGCTTCTGGCGGCGGCGGCGGCATCCGGTGACCGTCGGAGGACCGCCGCGTAGCGATTCACCGCCACGACGAGCCGGGACCGACCGTGACGAGTGCGGACCAGCGCTGCCTGCCCACTCCGAGCGACAAGGCGCCCGACACTCCGCTCGGCGGCCCGGAAGTGAACCGCCGTTGAGCCTGTTGTCGCTCGGAGTGGGCAGATCGGACTCCGCAGATCGGTGTCGTGGGTGTGGCCGGTGAGTGGGCCGGTCGGTGGAGTCGACGCCTATCGGGTCACGCCTGCGCGGCGGCGACGATCTGTTCGGCGGCCAGCGCCGGAGTGAGGGTGCCGTCGAGGATCCCGCGCTCGGCGGCGGCGCGGACCTCCCGGACGTGCGGATCGGCCGACAGCTTGGCCAATACCGCTTCCTGCACCATCTGCCAGGTCCACTCCACCTGCTGGCGGGCGCGGCGGCGGTCGAACTCCCCTGCCTGCGTCAGCACCTCGCGGTGCCGCAGCACGGCCTCCCAGTACTCGTCGACGCCGGTGTTCTCCAGAGCGCTCATGGTGAGCACCGGCGGCGTCCACAGGGCGTCGTGCGGGTAGATCAGGCCGAGGGCGTTGCGCAGTTCACGCGCCGCGGACCGGGCCTCGTTGATGTGCTTGCCGTCGGCCTTGTTCACCACGACGATCTCGGCGAGCTCGAGCACGCCCTTCTTGATGCCCTGCAGCGAGTCGCCGGTGCGGGCCAGAGTGAGGAACGTGAAGGTATCGACCATGCCGGCCACGCTCACCTCGGACTGGCCGACGCCGACGGTCTCGACCAGCACCACGTCGTAGCCGGCGGCCTCCACCAGGACGATGGTCTCCCGGGTGGCCTTGGTGACACCGCCGAGGGTGCCCGAGGTCGGTGAGGGCCGGACGTAGGCCTCCGGCGCCGCCGACAGCTGACCCATCCGGGTCTTGTCGCCGAGGATGGAACCGCCGGTGCGAGTGGACGACGGGTCGACGGCGAGGACGGCCACCCGATGCCCGAGCGAGATCAGATGCATGCCGAGGGCCTCGATGGTCGTCGACTTGCCGACCCCCGGCACACCCGTGATGCCGACCCGGAAACTCTTGCCGGCGTGCGGGGTCAGCTTCAGCAGCAGCTGCTGCGCGGCCTCGCGATGATCGGCACGGGTCGACTCGACGAGCGTGATGGCGCGCGCCAGCGTCGATCGCTCGCCCGCCAGGACCCCGGCGGCGAGGGCATCGACGTCGATCGGCCTACGCATCGGCCGGGATCGGGACCTCGAGATCGAGCTGACCGGCGAGCTTGCCGATCAACTCGACCGCGGCGTCGGCGATCACCGTGCCGGGCGGGTAGATCGCCGTGGCGCCCGCCTCGTACAGCTCGTCGAAGTCACCCGGCGGGATCACCCCGCCGACGACGATCATGATGTCCTCGCGCCCGACATCGGCGAGCGCCTGGCGCAGCGCGGGCACCAGCGTCAGGTGGCCGGCGGCCAGCGAGGACACCCCGACCACATGCACGTCGTTGTCGGAGGCCTGCGCGGCCACCTCCTCCGGCGTGGCGAACAGCGGGCCCACGTCGACGTCGAAGCCGAGGTCGGCGAAGGCCGTCGCGATCACCTTCTGGCCGCGGTCGTGCCCGTCCTGACCCATCTTGGCCACCAGCACGCGCGGTCGCCGGCCCTCGGCCTCGGCGAAGGAATCGACGACGGCGATGGCGCGGTCCACATTGCTCACCTGATCACCCACTTCGTGCCGGTAGACGCCGCTGATGGTGCGGATCTCGGCCTGGTGGCGGCCGAAGACCTTCTCCATGGCGTCGGAGATCTCGCCGCCGGTCGCGCCCGCCCGGGCCGCGTCGATGGCCAGCGCCATGAGATTGTTGCCCAGATCGCTGCCGCCGGGCTCGCCCGCGGCCCGGGTCAGTTCGGCCAGGGCCGCGTCGACCGCGCCCTGATCGCGCTCGGCGCGCAGCCGGGCCAGCTTCTCCAACTGCTCGGCGCGCACCTTCGAGTTGTCGACCTTGAGGACCTCGATCTCCTCGTCCTCGGCCACCCGGTACTTGTTGACGCCCACCAGCGGCTGCTGACCGGAATCGATGCGAGCCTGGGTGCGCGCGGCCGCCTCCTCGATCCGCAGCTTGGGCAGGCCCTCGTTGATGGCCTGGGTCATACCGCCGGCGGCCTCCACCTCGGCGATGTGCGCGCGGGCCTTCTCGGCGAGCTGCGCGGTGAGCCATTCGACGTAGTTCGAGCCGGCCCACGGGTCGATCGGGCGCGTGGTGCCCGACTCCTGCTGCAGCAGCAGCTGGGTGTTGCGCGCGATGCGGGCCGAGAAATCGGTCGGCAGGGCGATGGCCTCGTCGAGCGCATTGGTGTGCAGCGACTGGGTGTGGCCCTGGGTGGCTGCCATCGCCTCCACGCAGGTGCGGGCGACGTTGTTGAAGACGTCCTGGGCCGTCAGCGACCAGCCCGAGGTCTGCGAGTGGGTACGCAGCGACAGGCTCTTGGCCGACTTCGGCTCGAACTTGGCCACCAGCTCGCTCCAGATCAGCCGGGCGGCGCGGAGCTTGGCGACCTCCATGAAGAAGTTCATCCCGATGCCCCAGAAGAACGACAGCCGCGGCGCGAACTGGTCGATGTCCAGACCGGCCTCGAGGCCGGCGCGGATGTACTCGACGCCGTCGGCCAG
>CAZEOP010000090.1:0-13103 GCA_964513715.1 uncultured Gordonia sp. | reverse complement strand
ACTGGGAGATCAGCCGGCCGGTGGTGGTCTCACCGGTGAAGGCGATCTTGCGGATCCGGTTGCTCGACGCCAGCGGCTTGCCGGCCTCCACGCCGAAGCCGTTGACGATGTTCACCACGCCCGCCGGGAGGACCTCGGAGATCAGGCTCATCAGGTACAGGATCGACGCCGGGGTCTGCTCGGCCGGCTTCATCACCACGCAGTTGCCCGCGGCCAGCGCCGGCGCCAGCTTCCAGGTGGCCATCAGGATGGGGAAGTTCCACGGGATGATCTGGCCGACCACGCCGAGCGGCTCGTGGAAGTGATAGGCGACGGTGTCCTGGTCGATCTCGGAGATGCCGCCCTGCTGTGCGCGGATGACGCCGGCGAAGTAGCGGAAGTGATCGATCGCCAGCGGGATGTCGGCGGCCAGGGTCTCGCGGACGGCCTTGCCGTTCTCCCAGGTCTCGGCGACGGCGATCTTCTCCAGGTTCGCCTCCATGATGTCGGCGATCTTGTTCAGCACGATCGAGCGCTCGGCCACCGAGGTCTTGCCCCAGGCGGGGGCGGCGGCGTGCGCGGCGTCGAGGGCCAGATCGATGTCCTCGGCGGTCGACCGGGCCACCTCGCAGAAGGTCTTGCCGTCCACCGGCGAGGGATTCTCGAAGTACTGGCCCTTGACCGGCGGCACCCACTGGCCGCCGATCCAGTTGTCGTAGCGGGACTGGTAGCTCATCAGCGAGCCCTCGGAACCGGGCTTGGCGAAGACGGTCATGGCGTACTCCTTGCTCTGCGGGTGCATCGGTCGTCACCGTGAATGGTGATCTGTCACACACGGTAGGACCGCTGTGGTTGCAGTCACGTTGCAACGGCGCTCGCATCCCGCGCCCGGGCCCGGTCCGGGTGCCGATCGGCGAACGATCAGGGGCGGCCGTAGCGCCGGTTCAGCAGCCGAAGCCGCCCGTCGGCCACCGCGCGGCGCGGATCGCCGGCCGGGACCACCGCGGCCAGCCGCTGCCACGCGGCGCCGTCGTCGTGACCGTGCGACGACGCCGTCCACGCCGTCAGCGCCGCCGGATCGGCGGCGGCCAGCACCCGGGAGCGCAGGTCCTCGCGGAGTTCCTCGAAGAGCTCGACGACGCCCGGCGCGAACGATTCGGCCAGCAGCCCGCCCCGGCCCAGCGCCGCCACCGCCTTGGCGAGGGCGCCGCGATCGATCAGCGCGCGCAGCTCGCTCACGTCCGAGGTCGCCGCCACGGTGAGCCGGTACGGCCGGGAGGCGATCAGGTCGCCGAGGTCGCGCCGGAGCCGGGAGATCTCCGCGCGCACCGTGACCGCGCCGAGGTCGTCCTCGGACAGCAGCGCGGCCAGTTCCTCGGTGCTCAGCCCGACCGGGCGGGTGTGCAGCAGCAACAGGATCTCCGCATGCCGCGGCGACAGCGGCCGGGGCGCGCCGCCGGGCGCGGTCCACGAGGGGCCGTCGAGCACCGACAGATGCGCCGTGTCCCGGGCGAGCGACGGAGGCGCCGGGGTCGTGCCGGCCGGCCCGAGCGTCACCGCGCGCGAGTGCAGTTCGCGTTCCACGGCGGCGACCACCGAGCGGACCGCGGCGAGGGCGAAGGGGGCGCCGGCCGCCGGACCTCCGGTCACGTCGATCGCGCCGAGCAGCTCGCCGGTCACCGGATCGTGCACGGGCGCCGCCGCGCAGTTCCAGTTCTGCACGGTGCTGGCGAAGTGCTCGGGGCCCCGGATCTGCACGCCGCGGTCGACGGTCAGGGCCAGCCCGGGCGCATTGGTGCCGACTGTCTCCTCGCTCCAGACCGAGCCCTCGACGAAGTCGATGCGGGCGGCGCGGTCGCGGGCGGCGCGGTCGCCCTCCACCCAGAGCAGTCGGCCGTCGCGGTCGGTCAGGGCCACGACGACGCCCGCGCCGGCGATGTCGTCGAGCATCAGAGAACGCACCAGCGGCCGGATCGCGGCCAGCCGGTGGGCGGCGCGGTAGCTCTCGAAGTCGGTGCCGAGCGGGGTGGTCGGGGCGACGGCGGTCGGGTCGATGCCGCGGGCCACCGAGCGCTGCCAGGAGTCGCGAACCAGGTCCCGCACCTTGCTCAGCGCCGAGCCCGAGGCGGCGTCGGCCGTCTCGCCGGCCAGGAGTCGTTCGTAGGCGCGGCGGATCTGCGTCAGCGCGGGATCGGCCATGGTTCCTTGATTCTGCCGGAACTTCGTGATCTCGGACACCGGCGCGCGGATAGCCGAGGGCGGCGCCCGGGGCCGATACGCTGGGCGGGTGAGCGAGCAAGGTGTCTTCCGGCTGGCCTATGTGCCGGGGGTGATGCCGGCCAAGTGGGTGCGGGCCATGGGCGAGCGCTGCCCCGGAGTGGTCGTGGAACTGGTGGAGGCGCCGGCCGCGGAGGCCGCGGAGCTGGCCCGCACCGGCGCGGTGGATGCGGCGCTGGCCCGTCCGGCGCCCGGCGGCGACGAGGGGCTCGCCGCGATCGCGCTGTACGACGAGGTCCCGGTGGTGGTGGTGCCCAAGGAGCATCTGCTGACCGCGGCCGATGAGTGCACGGTGGCGGATCTGGCCGGGGAGTGGTTCGTGCGACCGCTCGACGACGTGCTGCACTGGCCGGCCGGGGCGCCCGGTGAGACCCTCGACTTCCGGCCCGAGTCCACCGCCGATGCAGTCGGCCTGGTGGCCGAAGAGCTGGCGCTGCTGGTGACGCCGATGTCGCTGGCCCGGCTGCACCACCGCCGTGACCTGACCTTCCGGCCGCTGGCCGACGGCCCGGCCTGCCCCGTCGCCCTGCTCTGGCCGGAGCCGACCGGCGAGCTGGTGGAGGAGTTCATCGGGGTGGTGCGCGGGCGCCGCCCGGGATCCTCGCGCGGCCGTGAGGAGCCGGCGCCGAAGCGCTCGGCCAAGGAGAAGGCCGCCGCGCGCCGGGCCGCGAAAGAGGCGGCCGGCACCATCCCGCCGCGCAGAACGCCGCGCACCGCCAAGCCCCGTCGCGCCCCCCGCCGCGGGCGCTGACCCCGCCCGGCCGTCGCGCTCACCTGTTTCGTCTCCGCGCACTCGACCGGATGCGCGGACACGAAACAGGTGAGCGCCAAGCCGGAACAAGTGCGCGCCAAGGAGGCGCCCGCACCGCATCCGGGGGTTATTCCCGATGGGCATGTGGGCTTTGTCCCGGAGGTTTGCGCAGGTGCAGCCGGTAGAATCGGCGCCATGAGTACTGCACGCGTCCCGGTGTCGACCGCCGATCTGCGCCAGTGGTGCATGGATTCCCGGCTGCCGGGTGAGCCGCCGGCGCTGTCCGACGATGCGGCCCTGCTGATCGCAGCCGGGCACTGCACGCCAGCCGGGCGGGCGCTGGTGGTGCGCCGGATGTCGACGGGACTGCCGCTTCCGCGGCTGACCGAGCCGTATGCGAACCTGCGCCGCACGCAGCACTCGATCGCTCATCTCGAGCGCCAGCTGAAGACGGGCGTGCTGCCGAACATGGTGGCCGCGGTCCTGCGGACCCGACTGTCGGGTCTGGTTCGCAAGCGCGAGGACGCGCGCCGCACCGTCGTCGTGGCCAAGGGCGTCTTCCCCGGCGGCACCCGCGCCATCCGGCGGGAGCGCCGGGAGAACGTCTACCTGGAACTCGACGAGCGCGAGCGACTGTTCGCCGGTCTGCTGTGCACGCCGGTGGCGAACCTGCCGACCGGCGGTCCGGCACGCCGAGCCGGCAGCGTGGCGGTGGACCGGTTCGCGGGCATCGTCGGCGGTCTCGCCGGGCGGAGTGCGGCCAGCAGTATCGAGGAGTGGATCAACGAGGCCCTGGGCGGTCCGGATGCGCCGGCGCCGCTCGGCCGCGGTGCCTCGTTCAGCGACGGCTACGAGACCCTGCAGTTCATCGCCGGGCACTTCTACGACCGCATCGGTGCCAACCGGGCGTGGCGGTCGGACTTCTTCGAGCTGCAGCGCACCCAGGTGAATCTGCACGCCGAGCTGGCGGAGATCGCGGCCGACGTGGTGGCCCTGCGCTCGCTGCGCGTCGACCTGGACCGGGCCCGGGCCACCGGCGGCTTCGACCCGCAGTTCGTGGCGCACCTGGACCAGCGGGAGGCGGCGCTCCGGCCGGTGTGGACCGAACTGCTGCAGCGGGTACAGGCGCTGGTCGAGATCGCCCAGACCGTCGAATCGGCGGCCGAGGAACTGCGATTGCTGGAGGAGTACGACCGCGCCTCGACCCTCGACGCCCGCATCGACCACCTGGTGGCGCGCTCGGGTGACCGGGAGTTGTCCGCCGATCATTCACTGGGTCTGGCCGAGCAGGTTCGGGCCGGCGAGGAGCAGCTGCGGATCTACCGCGACGTGCTGCAGGGCGACATTGCGCGGATCTCCGCGCCGGTGCAGTATCAGCTGCCCGAACGCTACGAGCCCTGATCCGGCCGGCGACCGCTCAGGAGCGGCGGCGCGGCGCGGGGAAGGGCCGGGCCGTCGGCGTGCGGGCCGCGAGCTTCGCGGTGGTGTTCCGCCGGGACACGACGTGGCCGTCCACCGTCTGACCGGCGCGGCCGGCGGCGTCGCCGTGCGGGGCCGCGATCTCGCGGCGGTGCTGCAGCGTCTTCACCGATTTCTGGGCGACGGCCACGCCGACGGCCAGGCTCAGCGCGGTCGGCCATTCCAGTACGCCGACCGCGGCCAGCCCGCCGAGGACGCCGTACATCGCCAGATCCCTCGGCTGGGGCACGCCGACGCGCCCGATCACCGGCAACTGGATCGAGAACTTCTGTGCCTGCCGGACCGCGGTGCTCAGTTCGCGATGCTCGGCCAAGAAGGTCTTGACGGAAACTGAGGTCTTGACGGATTCGGAGGTTTGGCTAGGCTTATCAACCATGACGGCTCTCGCTCGCTCCCTCGGTCCCGACGCTCTCGTCCAGACCGGGGCCCGGCTGCTCACTCCCGCGGTCGAGCACGTCTACACCGTCCTGGTCCGCGCCGGCGTCCTCGTCATCGACGACTGACTCCTCCGGGACAGCTGCTCCCGGGACGCCGAGCAAGGCCGCCAGTTCGGGCAGATCGGCCGCCAGCTGCTCGGTGAAGTCCGGGATCGAGTCGGCCAGCCGATCGATCACATCCGGCAGCACCTTGGCGATCCCCGCCGCCACCGCCGCGCCGGTCATCGCCTGCGCCCAGCCCACCGGGCCGATCGGCGTGCAGCCGAACAGGTGGCTCAGGCCGGGGACGCTGACGATCATGCCCATCACGGCGAAGGTGCCGAGGTTGGTCGCGATCACCAGCGGGCCGTTCGAGTCGATCAGCATCTCGAGCATCTGCGAGGCCACCAGGCCCACCAGACCCACGGTCGCGGCGCGGGAACGACGTCCGGTTGTCATGGCCATCGCCCAGGCGAGCGTGGCGCCCAGGGTGGTGAACACCGCGCGGACCGCGACGGCCCGGTAGATGGTCGACGCATCGTGCGCGCCGTCGACCTCCGGATCCCGCTGCGGGCTCACCGCGAGTGCCGCCGCCGGCAGCGCATCGGTGAGCATGTTGACCAGCATCATCTGCCGGGCGCTGAGCGCGGGCTTACCGGTCACCAGCGTCGAGATGAGGCCGAAGCCCAGTTCGCCGACGCTGTGGCCGAGCAGCACCGAGATGGCCGAGAGCACCCGGCGCCACAGCTGTTCGCCCTCGTCGAGCGCATCGATGATGCCGGCGATGTCGCCGTCGAGCAGCATCACGTCGGCCGCGGTGCGGGCCGGGTCGCTGCCCGACGAGGCCACGCCGATGCCGACGTCTGCGGCGCGGATGGCCGCGGCGTCGTTGGCGCCGTCGCCCACCATCGCGGTCACCAGGCCGGCGTCCGACAGCGCCTGGACCACTTGCACCTTGTGCTCGGGCGACATCCGTGCGAAGACCACATGCGTGCGGGCCGCCTCGATACGCTCGGCCGAGGTGAACCCGGACCAGCGGTCGCCGGTCATCACCTCGTCGGCGGTCACCGCCAGGCCCATCTCGGTCGCGATCGCGGCTGCGGTCACCGGATGGTCGCCGGTGATCATCCGCACCTCCAGCTCGCGCTCGAGGAGTTCGGCGATCAACGGGCGGGCGGCCGGGCGCGGGGTGTCGGACATGCCGACGACGCCGAGCAGCCGGAGACCGGCCGACGACGGCCGCTCCAGCGCGGCGGAGTCGGCCGCGGCGGCCTCGGCCTGGCGCGCGGTGATCTCCCGGTCGGCCACCGCGAGCACCCGCAGCCCGCGGGCGGCGAGTTGATCGAGCGCATCCTGGAGCAGTGCCTGTTGCTCCGGCTTCAGCGCCGCCATCAGGGCCTCGGGAGCACCCTTGACCATCAGGCGACGGCCGATCAGGGCCGCCGCGTACGGCCGGTCCGACTGGAAGGGCAGCAGCACGTCGGGGCGGACGAAGCTGATCCCGGCCTCGCCGGCGGCGGTGTGGATGGCCGCATCGGTGGCGTGCTCGACGCTCCCGTCGCGGCGCACCAGCATGGTCTCGCCCGCGGCAGTCAGCACCGTCTTCTCGTCATTCCCGGCCAGGCCGAGCACCGTGTGCACGCGCAGCCGGTTCTCGCTGAGCGTGCCGGTCTTGTCGAAGCAGACGGCGTCGAGCCGGGCGAAGGCCTCGATTGCGCGGGAGTTGCGGACCAGCACCGCCGAGCCGGTGAGCCGCCGGGCCGACGCCGACTGGGCGAGCGTGACCACCAGCGGCAGGCCTTCGGGCACCGCGGCGACGGCGATGGACACCGCGCCCGAGGCCACCTCGCGGATGGGGCGACGGCGGATCAGCGAGAGCAGTCCGATCAGGCCGCCGCCGGCGAAGCTCCACGGCAGAGCCCGGCGGGTGATGTCGCCGAGTTGAGCGGCCAGTCCGACGTCCTTCGCGGCGCGCGGCGACATGGCCAGGGCCCGGCTGGTCTGCGTCGCCTCGCCGACCGCGGTGACGATGCCGCGCGCCTTGCCGGCCACCATCGTGGTGCCGGCGTAGAGCATTCCGGTGCGCTCGGCGAGCGGTGCACCCGGGGTGTCCGCGGTGTCCTTGGCCACCGGCAGCGATTCGCCGGTCAGTGACGACTCGTCCACCTCGGCGTTGTCCGCGTCGACGATCCGGGCGTCGGCCGGGATCACCTCGCCGGAACGGACCTCGATGATGTCGCCGGGCAGCAGTCGAGAGGCGCGGATCTCCTCGTACTCGGTGTGATCGGAGATGCCGCTGAGCCGGCGGGCCAGCGGATCCTGCTCGGCCAGCATCTGGCGGAGCAGACGTTTGGCGTGCAACGACTGCTGTGCGGAGAGCCCGGTGTTCAGCGCCAGCACACCGCCGACGATGGCGGCGTCCAGCGGAGAGCCGAGCAGCGCACTCGCCGCGGCACCCGTGGTCAGGATCGGCGTGATCGGGTCGTTCAGATCCTCACGCATCGTGTCGGAGAAATCGCGCAGGTAGTTGCGCGTCCGGCGCAGCGCCTTCAGCGGGACGGCGGCGGTGGTGCCGGCCACGGCCTGCAGGCCGGAGCTCGGCTGCGGCTCCGGGCGGTCGGGCGGCGGGAGCCGGCGGGCCACCTCCGAGATCGGCATGGCGTACCAGTCGTAGTCGGCCTCGCCCGGCGGGACCGGCGCCTCCAGCGCGCGTCGGGCGATGGCCCGGCCCGAACGCAGGCCCAGCAGTGCATGGGTGTTGACCAGTCCGGGACCGTTGCCCGGTACCTCCGGGATCAACATCAGGGTGCCCAGCGCCGAGCCGCCGACCGCCAGCGACATGCCGCGCTCGGCGGCCTGGATCGCCTCGGGCACCGCGTGCACCAGGCGCCAGACCGCGGACAGGTCGGGGACCAGCAGGTCGGCGTTCCAGGAGGGATCCGGGGCGGAGCGGTCGTCGTCGAACAGGCCGATGCTCAGCGTGACGGCGGCCGGGGCCCGGGTGCCGCCGCGGGTCAGCAGAGCGACGGTGTGGCCGTCGTCGGCGAGGCTGCGGGCGACCCGGGCCAGCGAGGCGTCGACGTCGCCGTCGGTCGGGAACAGGTCGTCGAACGCCTGGTGCAGGGAGCCGTAGGCGTCATCGGCCAGCGAATAGACGCGCAGCCCGCTGTGCCGGGCCTCCATCAGCAGCGGCGGTGCGAGCGGCTCGTGGATCGGGGAGACCAGGATGCGCGCCGAACCGGCGGCGGTGTCGACGGTGTTCCAGCCGCGATCGAGCCGGCCCGCGGCCAGTGCGCTCTCGGCCCGATGCCAGACGTCCGAGCGGTCGGCCGCGTCGACGCCGGTCACCCGGGCGATGCGCAGCCGCGGGGTGAACAGGGCGCGCGGATCCACCAGCAGGGTGTCGATCTCGGCCAGGCCGCGCAGGGCCCGCGGGTTCATCAGCAGGGCCTCGTGCTGCTCGGTCAGGCCGCGGCCCAGCGTCGTGGCGAACGAGTCGCGCACGGTGCGGGCCGCCTTCGGCAGCCCCACCAGCATGGCCTCGGCCGCCTGCCGCCCGTTGCCGGTCAGACCGATCACTCCGGCCGCGGACAGACCGGCGTTGGCAGAGAGCCGTTCGTAGCCGCGCGCATAGTCGGCGGCGCCGCGTGGACCGGCGTCCGGCGGCGGGGGCACCGTTCCGGTGCGACGCGCCCGATCGGTGAGCCGGGGACCCAGCCGGTCCCAGGCCGACCGGGACCGTCGGGCATCCAGGATCTCCAGGGTGCCCAGGCCGGTGCTGACGGCGGCGCCGAGCGGGCTGCCGGTCAGGATGCTGGCCACGCTGTTGGTGGAGCGCAGGAGCAGGTCGGCGCCCTGGGTGCCGATGCGCTCGTTCACCATCGCCCGGATGCCGGGATGGAAGTCGGCGACGGCACCGGGCACCGCGAGCAGGCGGGACAGGCCGCGGGTCGGCAGGACCGCACCGGCGAGGGCGCCGACGGCGGCGGTTCCGGCCACCGCGGTGCCGAGGATCGACGACGGCAGCCGTGCCGTGTCACCGGGCATCGGGATCGGCTGCGCCACCGGCACCCCCACCCCGTCGACGCTCTGGGCCACCGCGGTTTCGGCCGCGGCGACCGCGTCGCACAGGGTGTCTGCGGACGGGGCCTGCGCCGCCGGCCGGTTGAGGCTCACGATCACCCGGGAGAGCGGACCGTTCACCACGACGTCGCCGACGCCGGGGACGGCGCCGAGGGTGCGGCGCAGTTCGCGGGTCAGGGCGTCGTGCGCCAGATCGAGACCACGCACCTCGATCCAGTAGTCGTCGCCGTGGTGGGCGTTCCGAGTGCGGCTCACCCGGCGTACGGGCGTTCCGCCGATGGCCTCGAGCGCGGCGCCGGCGGCGGCGCGGGCCGCATCGGTGGCACCTCCGACGACTCCGGTCGCCAGGCCGGCGAGGGCCGCCGACGCGCGCAGCGGCGCACCGACGGCGGTCTCGGCCACCCGGACGGGGGCGTTGAGCAGGGCACCGACTCCCGGGGCTGCCGGGAGGCAGGACAAGAAAGACAATTCAGCCTCCGTTCCTCTCCAGGTTACGGCGCAATCGGGGCAGGGAGAGGCGTGCCCGCGTGCTTTTGGTCACCGGGGCCCCGGTTCCCGGATCACAGTCGACCTCAGCGCGGACGACGACCTCGCGGAAGCCGGGAACGGACGAGAGTCGCGCGCTCAGGTCGTTGCGGATCGTGTTGTCGGCAAAGGCGCAGCCGTGGCAGCGGCCGGCGAGCCGGACGTGCACCCGGCCGTCGTGCACGCCGACCAGGGTCACCGCGCCGCCGTGCGAGGACGTGTACGCCCCGAAATCGCCGGCCAGGACGGCGGCCACCGCCGCCTCGATCTCCCGGTCCGCCGCTGCGATGACCGCGGCGGTCCCGGCCCGGTCGTCGTCGGCGTCCTCGCCGGGCCAGCCGCCCGGTGCCGACAGTACCTCGAAGAGTGCCGATCGGACGGCGGGGCCGTCGGCGGCGGGGGTGCGTCCGGCGGCCAGCCGGGTGTCGATCCGGCCGGGTTCCACGCGCAGCGCTGCCAGGACGCCGTCATCGAATAGGCGACGGACGGGCTCCGCGGCATCCTGCGCGGACACCGGGGCGGTGCGCCGGACCAGCCCGGGGCCGACGCGCCAGCTGATCAGCAGTGGATCGGCCGACGCGACGGGCTCGGGTCGCAGGAGGACGGGGCGCGGCTCGGTGGTCTGCCGATCAGCGGATTGTCGTCCGACGGGCTGTCGTTCGACGGGCTGGGCGGCCATTTCAGCCGATCACTGCGGCGGTGATCTGGTGGCCGAGGTAGCCGATCACCCAGGCCAGCACGAACATGTAGCCCCACGAGATCAGCGGCCACTTCCACGAGTTGGTCTCGCGGCGGATCGCGCCGACCGTCGACATGCACTGCAGCGCGTAGACGAAGAACAGCAGCATGGCGACGATGGTCGGCGGGGTGAAGACGAGCTCACCCTTGTTCGGCCCCTGCGTGTAGCGCATCTGGGCCAGCGCCGTATCGGGCGAGTCCGGATCCTCGGCGGCGGCGATCTGGCCGAGGGTGGAGACCACCACCTCGCGCGCGGCGAACGAGCCGAGGATGCCGATGTCGATGCGCCAGTCGAAGCCCAGCGGACGGAAGACCGGCTCCACCGCCTTGCCGATCGAGGCGGCGATGCTGTTGTCCAGGACGAACGAGCGGGCCTCGGCCTCGCCGCGGGCCTCGGCCGTCTCCTGATCGACGCCCTCGGCGAGCGCGCTGTTCACCGTGGCGTCGCGGATGGCTTCGGCCTGCTCGGTGTGCGCCGGCAGCGACAGCAGGATCCACAGGACGATGGCCGTGGCCAGGATGACCTTGCCGACCTTCTGCAGGAACTGCTTGGACGAGTCCCACATCGACAGCAGCACGCTCTTGAGTCCGGGCACTCGGTAGGGCGGCATCTCCATGTAGAAGGGCATCAGATTGCTGCGCAGCGACTTGCTCCGCTTGAAGATCGCCGCCGCGACCATGGCCGAGACGCCGCCGAGCAGGTACAGGCCGAACATCACGACGCCCTGGGCCTGGAAGGGCCCGAAGTGGACCGACGAGTCGATCAGCATGCCGATGAGCAGGACGTACACGGGAATGCGCGCCGAGCAGGTCATCAGTGGTGCGGTGACGGCGACGGCGATCCGGTCGCGCGACGACGGCAGGGTGCGGGTGGCCATGATGCCGGGCACCGCGCAGGCGAACGACGAGAGCATGGCGACGAAGGCGCGGCCCTCCAGCCCGGCCCGGGCCATCACCCGGTCGGTGAGGAAGGCCGCTCGCGACATGTAGCCGACGTTCTCCAACAGCGAGATCAGCAGGAACATCAGCATGATCTGCGGAACGAAGACCAGGATTCCGCCGACGCCGCCGATCAGTGCGGTGCTGAGGAAGTCAGCGAGGACTGGGTTGGTGACGTGCGCGGTGACCTGTTCGCCGAGCCAGGTGAAGAAGGTCTCGATGTAATCCTGCAGCGGGGCGGCGAGGGCGAAGATCACCTGGAAGAAGCCGAACATCACGCCCAGGAAGATCAGCGTGCCCAGCACCGGGTGCAGCAGCAGCCGGTCGATCATGGTGGTGCGCGAATGCTCGCGCGGGGCGCGGAAGCCGGCCTCGGCCAGCGTCGAGGCCACCCAGTCGGCGCGTTCGGCGCCCGGTCCGGACGGCGGTGGGACCGCGGGGCGGGGCCAGGCGGCCGGATCGGCCAGCAGCTCGCGCACCGGCTCCAGGGTGGAGCTGCGGGTGCCGATGACGGCGCGGACCGGGACGCCGAGGGCGCGCTCGAGCGCGGGCACGTCGACGTGCCCGGAGCGTCGTTCCATCTCGTCGCTCATGGTGAGGGCGACGGCCACCGGGATGCCCAGGTTCATGGTCTCGGCGATCAGGGCGAGTGAGCGCTCCAGCACGGTCACGTCGACCACGACCAGGGCCGCGTCCGGACGGGCGACGCCGGACAGCTCGCCGTTGAGCAGATCGGCTACCACCTGCTCGTCGGGTGAGATCGGGGTGAGGCTGTAGGTGCCGGGCAGATCCTCGAGGTAGGCGTGCCGGTGCTTGCGGCGGGCGCCGCTCGGCTTGCCGGCGGATTCGGCCGCGGCCGGGCCGGCGGAGGCTCCCGCGCCCACCAGAGCCGATTCCGGCGCGTCGGCGCGCACTCGCACCCGGCCGACCGAGCGGGTGACGGTGACGCCCGGATAGTTGCCGGTCTTCAGGCGCAGGCCGGTGAGGCCGTTGAAGATGGACGTCTTACCCGCAGTCGGGCTGCCGATCAGGGCGATGCGATCCCGGGTGTCGTCGGATGCGGGCTCGTCGAGGCCGCCCGAGTGATGCGGGCACGACGGATCGTGGACGTGGCCGGGATCGTCGTCGCCGGTCAGGGCGTCGCCGGGGGTGCAGCAGTCACTCATCGGTGACCTCGCAGTAGATGTGCTGCGCCTCGTGGTCGCGGAGGCACATCTGATAGCCCATCACCTGGTAGACGCTCGGGTCGCCCAGCGGTGCCCGGCGGAGCTTGCTGATGCGGGCCTCGTTGTTGAAGCCGAGGCTCGCGAGGCGCTGACGCACCGGCTCGGGGCAGGCATCGGACAATTCGCGGATGGTGGCGTTGGCGCCGACGGCGATCTCGGAGAGCGGAGTCATCGCCCGCGGCCTCGTTTCTCTCTGGGCCGGGCCTGCTGGTGTCCGTGACCGGCCTGAAATCGGTGCTGAGGCACCATTCACCCAGGTTAGCGAAGGCTTCCCTGGTGCTCACAGAGAAATTAGTCCCGAGCGGGTGTACGGTACGTCACTCCGAATTCGGATAAATCAGCCGCCGGCGCGACCCCATTCCGTCAGATAGCCCTTCTCCACGTCGGTCAGCCTGCGCAGGGCGTGCGCCTCAATGTCGACGACGGCCATCTGGGTGCTCGCGACGCAGGCCGGGCGCTCGTCGAAGTCGGCTGTCGTCGAGCGGATCTCGTAGCCGATAGTGAAGTCGACGCTGCGGTGGCCCTTGATCCACATCGCGATCGAGAGCGGGGAGTCGTCGTGCCGGAGCTGAGCCTGATAACGGATCTCGACGTGCACGATCATCGCACTCTTGATCAGCGGCGTGTACTCCTCGCCGGCGCTCAGCAGCCACTGGATCCGGGCCTCCTCCATCAGCGTCACCATGCGGG
>CAZEOP010000089.1:0-13141 GCA_964513715.1 uncultured Gordonia sp. | reverse complement strand
CTAGACGGCGCCGTCGAAGCCGTGCTGTCGCCAGGCCTCGTACAGGACGACGCTCGCCGAATTGGCCAGGTTCATCGACCGGCGCCCGGCGAGCATCGGGATGCGCAACTGGTCGGTGACGTGCGGATCGTTCAGCACGTCGTCGGGCAGGCCGGTCGGTTCCGGACCGAACAGCAGGACGTCGCCCCGCCGGTACTGCACATCGGTGTAGTAGCGGGTCGCATGCGCGGTGAAGGCGAAGACGCGCTCGGGTTGCAGTGCGTTCCAAGCGGATTCGAGATCCGGGTGCACCGTCACCGAGGCCATGTCGTGGTAGTCCAGGCCGGCTCGTCGCACCTGCGCATCGGTCATCGTGAAGCCCAGCGGCTCCACCAGGTGCAGTTCGCATCCGGTGTTGGCGGCGATGCGGATCGCATTGCCGGTATTCGGCGGGATCTGCGGGGAGAAGAACATGACGCGGAACACCCACGTCACTTTAAACACCGTGCTGAAATGAACCACATCGAGTCGAGGAGGGTCCGATGAGCACGGAGTCAGCAAAACGGATCGTCGACGCGGTCGGCGGCCCCGGCAACATCGAGACGCTGACGCACTGCGCCACCCGCCTCCGATTCGCGCTCCGCGACGGGAGCCTGGTGGACAAGGCCACCGTCGAGGCGATCCCGGGGGTGCTGGGGGCGGTGCCGCAGGGCGGCAATCACTACCAGGTGATCATCGGCGGCGGCGTCCAGTCCGTGTACGAGGACATCATGAAACTGCCGGCCATGGCCGGTGGCGGCGCCGGCGCGGATTCGGCCGAGGCTATCAAGGCCGCGGCGCGCGCCCAGGGTCCGCGCGGCAAGGTCAGCTGGATCGACGGGCTCTTCGAGTTCCTGTCCGACTCGTTCCGGCCGATCCTGGGTGCGCTGCTGGGGGCCTCGCTGTTCATCACCTTCATGGCGCTGATGGCCAGCCTCAAGGTGATTCCGGCGTGGAACAGCCCGGACGTCACCCTCTCGCCGGGCTGGCAGTTCATCAACCTGTGCTGGCAGTGCGTCTTCGTGATGCTGCCGCTGATGATCGCCTACAACGCCTCGAAGAAGGTCGGCGCCGATCCGTGGGTGGGCTTCGCGATCATGGCCGTCCTGATGCTCCCCGGGTACATGGCCTTCTCCAGCGATCCGAGCGTGCAGGAGCGGACCATCTTCGGCTTCGACGCCAAGACGATCGACATCTTCGGGGTGCCGTTGACGCTGAACGATTACAGCTCACAGGTCTTCCCGCCGCTGCTGATGGCCGCCGTGCTGGGCCTGCTGTACAAGGGCCTGCGCCGGATCATCCCGGAGAACGTGCACCTGATCTTCGTGCCCTTCTTCGCGATGCTGATCATGATCCCGGTGACCGCCTTCCTGATCGGCCCGATCGGGGTCTACGCCGGCGCCGGTCTGGGCAACATCCTCAAGAGCATCAACGACTTCTCGCCGTTCATCTTCGCGATCGTGATCCCGCTGGCCTATCCGTTCATGGTGCCGCTGGGTCTGCACTGGCCGCTCAACGCGATCATGCTGATCAACATCCAGACCCTGGGCTACGACTTCATCCAGGGCCCGATGGGTGCGTGGAACTTCGCCTGCTTCGGCGCCACCGCGGGCGTGCTGATGCTGGCCTGGCGTCAGCGCGATACGCAGATGCGGCAGACGGCCACCGGAGCCCTGGTCGCCGGTCTGCTCGGCGGCATCTCCGAACCCTCGCTGTACGGCATCCATCTGAGATTCAAACGGATCTATCCGCGCATGCTGGTGGGCTGCTTCGTCGGCGGCCTCATCATCGGTATCGGCGGCGGCGTCAAGACCAATGCCTTCGCCTTCACCTCGCTGCTGACGATCCCGGTGTTCTATCCGACGATCCTGTACGCCATCGCGGTGGCGGCGGCCTTCTTCACCGCCATGTTCCTGGTGGTGGTCTCGGGCTTCCGCACCCCCGAGCAGCAGGCCGAATTCGAGCTGCAGCGCGACGCGGACGAGGCCGCCGCACGGATCGAGGCGCGCGGCGGATCGACGGGCGACGAGGTGGCCGCCGAGGCCGCGTCGATGTCCGGGTCGGCTGCACCGGCCGCGGCCGCCGCGGGCCTGGGTGCTCCGGCGGCGGCCTCGGTGGCGGTGCTCGAGCGCCGGGAGGGCACCGTGTTGATCGGTTCGCCGGTCGAGGGCATCGCGGTCCCGCTGTCGCAGGTGCCCGACGAGGCCTTCGCCTCGGGCGCCATGGGTGGCGGTATCGCCGTGGAGCCGACCGGCGACACCGTGTACGCCCCGGCCGACGCGATGGTGGTGGCCGCACAGCCCACCGGACATGCCTTCGGCCTCGTCTTCGACGGCGTGGAACTGTTGATCCACGTCGGCATCGACACGGTGACACTGGGCGGCAAGGGCTTCGAGGTCTTCGTCAAAGCGGGCCAGAAGGTCACCGCCGGCACCCCGCTGGTGCGCTTCGACCGGACGATCGTCGAAGACGCCGGCTACCCGGTCATCACGCCGGTCGTGGTGATGAACACCAAGAAGTTCGCCTCGGTGTCCGCCGTCGCGGAGGGCCCGGTCGGCGTCGGGGATCCGGTGATCGAGGTGACCGCGGACTGACCCGCGGCAGGTGCCGGCCGACGTGCCGCTGGCGCGGTCCGACCAGCCAGCTGTCGACCAGCCGGTGGTCGATCAGTCGGTGGTCGATCGGTCGGTCGTCGATCAGCCCGCTGCGCGCGTGGCGGTCCAGCCGTCGGGCGCGGTGCCCGTCGCCAGGAAGCGATGCAGGTAGGCCTGCGCGTCGGCGTCGAGGTCGGCATCGACGTGCGGGTAGATCACCGGCTCCTCCTTGCTGTTGTGATCGGCCAGCAGGGCCAGCAACTCGGCGCACTCGGCCTGCGCGCGGGTGCGGTGGAGTGCGGCATCGTCGGCGGTGACCAGTTCTTCCAGCGCATCCATCCGGCGCCACATCTCGCCGTGCTCGCGCAGCATCACCATGATCGGCATCTGCAGCGGCCCGGCGCTCAACGGCGGGAAGACCAGTTCCTCTTCCAGATAGATGTGCCGGCGCAGCGCCGCGAGAGTGCCGAGCAATGCTGCCACCCAGTCGGTGTCACCGGTCTCGGAGCCGGTCCGGGCAAAGCGCTCGATCACGTCGTCGATCTCGTGGTGCTCGGCGGTCAGGGCTTCGGCGAGGCTGGGCGAACTCGACATGACCTTCTCCTCTGCGGCGGCGGCCGGGATGAGTCCAGGCTACCCCCGGTATCGCGCGCTCACCTGGTGCACGTCGCGTACCGGCCCAGGCCGACCTTCTCCATGATCAGCGATGCCGGGCACCAGCCGGCGTAGGCGTAGAAGGCCAGGTTCGCCGCGACGAAGCCGGTCAGCAGCAGCCACCACGGGCCCAGGGTGGCGACCAGAACAATGCTGACGAAGATCATCAGCGACGCGACGGCCGGAACCAGCCGGTCCACGGTGAGGGTGTTGTCGGCGTAGCGGGACAGTGCCATGGAGACTCCTTGGTCGGATCGGGACGAATCGGTAGCGACTATACCCCCTGGGGTATCGATCGAGCGAGACTGCCGCCCGCGCGGCAGGGTCCGCGAGCGGCGGATGCGCGACGGCATGCCCGGAGGTGGAACAATAGGGAGCCGTGACGGCGATTCGACTGGACGGCAAACTCACCCGCGACGAGATCTTCGAGGACCTGAAGCAGCGCGTCGACGCGCTGCGGGCGGCCGGCATCACGCCCGGCCTGGGCACGGTGCTGGTGGGTGACGACCCGGGCTCGCACTCGTACGTCAAGGGCAAGCACGCCGACTGCGCCAAGATCGGCGTCGCCTCCATCCGCAAGGACCTGCCGGCCGACGCCACCACCGAGCAGCTCAACGCCGCCATCGACGAACTGAACGACGATCCCGCCTGCACCGGTTACATCGTGCAGCTGCCCCTCCCGCGGCACCTCGACGAGAACGCGGCGCTCGAGCGCATCGCCCCGGAGAAGGACGCCGACGGCCTGCACCCGATCAACCTCGGTCGGCTCGTGCTCGGCGAGCCGTCGACCCTGCCGTGCACCCCGCGCGGGGTGATCCATCTGCTGCGCCGCTACGACATCCCGATCGCGGGCGCACATGTGGTGGTGGTGGGCCGCGGTGTCACCATCGGCCGCCCGATCGGCCTGATGCTGACCCGCCGCAGCGAGAACGCCACGGTGACCCTGTGCCACACCGGCACCCGCGACTTGGCCGCCGAGGTGGCCCGCGCCGACATCGTGATCGGTGCCGCCGGCGTACCGCACCTGATCACCGCCGACATGGTGAAGCCCGGCGCCACCGTGATCGACGTGGGAGTCAGCCGCACCGACGCCGGGCTCACCGGCGACGTGGCCCCCGAGGTCTGGGAAGTGGCCGGTGCCGTCTCGCCGAATCCCGGGGGAGTGGGGCCGCTGACCCGGGCCTTCCTGCTGGTGAACGTGGTGGAACGCGCCGAGGCGCAGCTGGCGGCCCGAGGCTGATGGCCCCCGGCCGGGTGCAGTCGCTGCGCGGCTCCGAGCAGTGGCAGCGCTTTGTGCGGCAGATCCCGTTCTTCGCGGTCCTCGCCGTGGTGGCCCTCGCCGCGATCCTGGTGCTCTTCGATCGCTGGCGGCGCGGCAGCGTGGCCTTCGGTGCCGCGCTGCTGCTGGGTGCCGTGCTGCGGGCGGCGCTGCCGACGGAACGCGCGGGCCTGCTCCAGGTCCGCAGCCGCGGCTTCGACATCGCCACGATGGCATCGCTGGGCGTGCTGGTGATCTGGCTGGCGACGTCGATCGACTCACTCGGCACCGGCGACCAGCTGTGATCTCGACTGCGCTCGATCAACGGGGGAGACTCGATCGGCGAGGGAGCCTCGAGTAGCGGGGGAGGGATCTCGACTGCGCTCGATCAGCGAGGGAGCCTCGATCAGCGAGGGAGCCTCGAGCGGCGGGGGAGGGATCTCGACTGCGCTCGATCAGCGAAGGAGCCTCGCGCGCTGGGTTACTGACGGCGCTCGCGCGCCAGGGCCATCGTGTCGGCGAGGAGTTCGCTGATCGCGGCGCGCTCGGTGAGGAAGCCGTCGTGGCCGGCCGACGAGTGCACCACCCGCAGGCCGCCGCGGCAGTCGCCGAGTTCGGCGGCCAGCTCGGCCTGCTGATACAGCGGATACAGCCGGTCGGAGTCGATACCGCCGACCACCACGGGGACCTCGCACGAGTTCAGCGCGGCCACCACGCCGCCGCGTCCGCGGCCCACGTCGTGGCTGTTCAGCACCTCGGTGAGGGCGACGTAGCTGCCCGGATCGAAGCGCAGCTTGAGCTTCTCGGCCTGGTACTCCAGGTAACTCTGCACGGCGAAGCGGCCGTCGACCAGCGGCTGCTCGTCGCCCTGCGGCCGATTCTCGAAGCGCTCGTCGAGCTCTCCGTCGCTGCGATAGCAGAGATGGGCGATGCGCCGAGCGATCCCCATGCCGGTCATCGGTGCGCGCCCGCTGCCGTAGTAGTCGCCGCCCTGCCAGTCCGGATCGGCGGTGATGGCGGCGATCTGGGTGGTCTGCGTGCCCAGCTGATCGGCCGAGGCGCGGGCGCCGACGGCCAACACCAGGCCGGCATCGATCCGCTCGGGATGGCTGATCAGCCATTCCAGGACGCGGGCGCCGCCCATCGAGCCGCCGGCCACCGCCGCGAAGCGTTCGATGCCCAGAGAGGTGAAGGCGCGCAGCTCGGCCTCGACCAGATCGCGCACGGTGAGCCGGGGGAAGCGCGACCCCCATGGCCGCCCGTCGGGAGCGAGGCTGCCCGGACCGGTGGAACCGAAGCAGCCGCCGATCGCATTGGGTGCGATGACGCACCACTCGTCGGTGTCCACCACGCAGCCGGGACCGACCAGGCCGTCCCACCAGCCGCCCATGATGAAGCGGTCGTCCGGCGGGCCGGTGACGTGCGAATTGCCGGTCAGGGCGTGCAGCGCGAGGACGAGGTTGCTGCGTTCGGCGTTGGGGGTGCCCCAGCGCTGGAACGAGACCGTCACGTCCTCGAGCCGCCGCCCCGACTCGGTGAGCAGATCGCCGATCGGCACGGCGATGTCGGCTCCGTCCGGGGCCGATGCCCAGTCGGAGCCGCTCATCGTCGGCGTCGTGTCCAGACTCACTGACACGGCGTCGTTCCGTCCGAATGGCGCATGGGGATCAGCCCTTGGCGGCCGCGAAGCCCTTGTCCAGGTCGGCCAGGATGTCGTCGATGTTCTCGATCCCGGCGGCCAGGCGCACCAGACCCGGGGTGACACCGGCGGCCAGCTGGGCCTCCGGGCTCAGCTGGGCGTGCGTGGTGGAGGCCGGGTGGATCACCAGCGAGCGGACATCGCCGATGTTGGCGACATGGCTGTGCAGTTCCAGTGCGTCGACGAACTTCTTACCCGCCGTCACGCCGCCGGCGATCTCGAAGCCGATGACCGCGCCCTGGCCCTTCGGGTACGAGCGCTGGCCGAGCTCGTAGTACGGCGAGGACGGCAGACCGGCGTACGACACGGCCTCGACCTGCGGGTGCTTGTCGAGGTACTCGGCGACCTTCTGGGCGTTCTCGATGTGCCGCTCCATGCGCAGGCTCAGGGTCTCGATGCCCTGGGCGATCAGGAAGGCGTTGAACGGCGAGATGGCCGAGCCGGTGTCGCGCAGCAGCTGCACGCGCGCCTTGAGCGCGTAGGCGGGGGCGCCGAGGTCGGCGTAGACGACGCCGCCGTAGCTCGGGTCCGGCGTGGTGAAGCCGGGGAACAGGTCCGCACCGTCGCGCTGCACGCGCCAGTCGAAGGTGCCGCCGTCGACGATCACGCCGCCGATCGAGGTGCCGTGACCGCCCAGGTACTTGGTGGCCGATTCGACGACGATGTCGGCGCCGTGCTCCAGCGGACGGAACAGGTACGGGGTCGCGATGGTGTTGTCGACGATCAGCGGCAGCCCGTTCTCGTGGGCGACGGCGGCGATCGCGTCGACGTCGAGCAGCTGGGTGTGCGGGTTGGCGATCGACTCGCCGAACAGGGCGCGGGTGTTCGGCTTGATGGCCGCGCGCCAGGAGTCCGGATCGTCCGGGTTCTCGACGAAGATCACCTCGATGCCGAACTTCGGCAGCGTGTGGGCGAACAGGTTCTGCGTGCCGCCGTAGATACGCGGGCTGGCCACGATGCTGCCGCCGGCCTCGACGAGGTTCTGGATCGCGTAGGTGGTCGCGGCCTGTCCGGAGGACAGCAGCAGCGCGGCCACGCCGCCCTCGAGTGCGGCGATGCGCTGCTCGACGGTGTCCTGCGTCGGGTTCATGATCCGGGTGTAGATGTTGCCCGGCTCGGCCAGCGCGAACAGGTTCGCGGCGTGGTCGGTGTCGTCGAAGACGAACGACGTGGTCTGGTAGATCGGCAGGGCCCGCGCCTTGGTGTCGCCGACCGTCTGTCCGGCATGCACCTGCAGGGTTTCGAAACTCCAGTTGTTGGCGTCAGACATGGACGTCAATTCGCTTTCTTCTCGGTCGGCCGGGCGGCATGGCCCGGTTCAAGGGGTCCGACCTTCGGACCCGCGCTTGCCGCGGAGGTACCGCGACCAGGTCATCACCCGGAGCACCCCACTCGCGAGCGGAGGGTTGCCGGTCAGCGAGCCGGGGCTTGGCGCTGACACTCATGACCTGTACCTCAGGATATAGCACCCCGGTCCGGTGCCGAAAACGTCCGGACCCTCGCTGAGCAAAACTCCCGGACACCGCCCGAGGTGTGCTAAACGGGCCCCGTTCGCCGGCCTGAGCCCGTGCCCAACCGTCACGCAGAACCGTCACGCAGAACCGTCGCCGGTGGACATAGCCGTCACCGTCGGCGGCCATCGGTGACGGTTGTGCGCCGCGGTGACCTTTGGGCGTGACGGTTGTGCGGGCGTGTGCTCAGCCCAGGCTGTCGCCGATGAGATAGGTGAGCCCGAGAGTGCCGAGTCCGAAGATCAGGGCCCGGGTCACCGCGAGCAGCGTGTTGTAGTGGCCGCGCGGCGAGAGCACGATCGCGGTCAGGGTGAGAGCGGCCGCGGTGACGACCATCGCCGTCCACGAGCGGAAGTCCCACGGGAAGATCAGCTGGATCACGATGGGCAGCAGCGCGCCGATCAGGAAGGCGGCACCGGCCGCGAGCGCGTGGCCGACGGCCTCGCGCACCGTCGAGACCCGGTCGATGCCGTACTCCAGCGCCAGCTGGATGCGCAGGGCATCGGCGTCGGACAGCTCCCGGGACACCTGCGCGGCGGTCTCCGGGCTCACCCCGTGGTCGGTGAACCAGGCGGTCAGCTCGGCCGCCTCGCCGTCGGGATCGGCCGCGAGCCGCGCGCGCTCGTGCGCGACGGCGTCGAGCTCGGCCTCGTAGTTGTTGAACTGCTCGTTGAGCTGCACCGACACTACCGCCAGCGTTCCGGCCGCGGCCGCGATCGCCAGCACCGTGTAGGAGGTCAGCCGGCCGATCTCGGCTCCGGCCAGGCCGAGACTGGTGCCGCCCACGGTGAGGATGCCGTCGTTGACATCCGACAGCCGGTCCCGGACGAACTCGGGAGAGTACCGCTGCAGCCATCGCACCCCGTCAGCGTAGATCCGTTCGGCCGCCGATAAGGTCGATGGCTGTGAACAGCCCGACCCTGACCGTCGCCACCGTCAACGTCAACGGGATCCGGGCGGCGGTGAAGCAGCGGCACGAGAACAATCCCGGCATGCTCCCGTGGCTGGCGGCCACCGCGCCCGACGTGGTGGTGTTGCAGGAGATCCGGGCCAGCGAGAAGCTGACCCGCGCCGCGCTGGCGCCGGCCCTCGACGCGGGCTGGCAGCTGTCGATGGCCGAGTCGTCGGTGGCCGGCCGGTCCGGGGTGGGCGTGCTCTCGCGGGTCGCCCCGGAGGCGGTCCGCATCGGCTACGGCGACGACGAGTTCGATTCGCTCGGCCGCTACCTCGAGGCCGACTTCGGCGCCGGCGCCGAGGCGATCACCGTCGCCAGCGTCTACGTCCCGTCCGGTGCGGCCCGCACCGAGGACCCGAAGGACGTCCAGAAGCACGACGAGAAGGTGCGCTTCCTGGACGGCTTCGGTCCGTACCTGGACGCGCTGCTGTCCTCCGGACGGCGCGCGGTGGTGGCCGGCGACTGGAACGTCGCGCCGGACGAGCGGGACATCAAGAACTGGAAGGGCAATCTGCGCAACGCCGGATTCCTGCCGCACGAGCGCGAGTGGGTGGCCGATCGGCTGGCCGCCGGCTGGGTGGACGTGGCGCGCGAGCACCACGGCGACGTGGCCGGGCCGTACGCCTGGTGGTCGTGGCGCGGCAAGGCCTTCGACAACGACGCGGGCTGGCGCATCGACTACCACCTGGCGACGCCGTCGCTCGCCGGGAGTCTGCGTCGCACCTGGGTGGACCGGGCCGGCGCCTACGACCTGCGCTGGTCCGATCATGCTCCGGTGACCGCCGAATTCTCGATCGGGTGAGTTTGCCAGAATGGACGCCATGAGCAGCCCCACTCCGCCCGCCGAGGTGGCCCGGCCGCGCCGGGTCCTGTCCGGTATCCAGCCGACCAGCGACTCCTTCCACCTGGGCAATTACCTGGGGGCGGTGCGGCAGTGGGTGGCCCTGCAGGACGAGTTCGACGAGGCCTTCTACTTCATCCCGGACATGCACGCGATCACCGTGCCGCAGGACCCCGCGCAACTGCGCGAGCGATCGCTGCGCAGCGTGGCCCAGCTGCTGGCCGTCGGCGTGGACCCGGAGCGGGCGACGATCTACCTGCAGAGCCACATCCCGGAGATCGCCGAACTGACCTGGGTGCTCACCTGCCTCACCGGCTTCGGCGAGGCCGGCCGGATGACCCAGTTCAAGGACAAGTCCGCCAAGTCCGGGCAGGACAGCGCCAGTGTGGGGCTGTTCACCTATCCGATCCTGATGGCCGCCGACATCCTGGCCTTCGCGGTGGACGACGTGCCGGTGGGCGAGGACCAGCGCCAGCACCTGGAGCTGACCCGCGACCTGGCGCAGCGCTTCAACAAGCGGTACGGCAAGACGCTGACCGTGCCGAAGGCGTACATCGTCGAGGAGTTCGCCAAGATCTACGATCTGCAGAATCCCACGGCCAAGATGAGCAAGTCGGCCGAGACCGACGCCGGCCTGATCAACCTGCTCGACGATCCTAAGCGCTCGGCCAAGAAGATCCGCTCGGCCGTGACCGACAGCGACACCGTGATCGCCTTCGACAGGGAGCACAAGCCGGGCGTCTCGAACCTGCTGACCATTCAGGCGGCGCTCACCGGGCAGCCGATCGACGCGCTGGTGGCCTCGTATGAGGGCAAGCAGTACGGCCACCTGAAGGTGGACACCGCCGAGGTGCTCACCGAGTTCGTCACCCCGCTGCGCGCGCGGGTCGAGGAGATCATGGACGACCGGGCCGGGCTGGACGCCGTCCTCGCGGCGGGTGCCGCGCGCGCCCGCGAGATCGCCGCGGGCACCGTCGCCGAGGTCTACGACAGGATCGGTTTCGTTCCACCGGCCAGGTGACGACGCCGCCGATACCATGAGCTCTCTCGTCGACCGCGTCAAGGCGCTGATCGCCCGGGGCACCGCCCTGTACGAGGAACTGAAGCGGCGCTGGCCGTGGCTGGCCCATGCGCTCGACACCGTGGCGCGCTACGGCGACCGGCGCGGCGGCACCTACGCCTCGGCCATCGCGTTCAGCGGCTTCTTGGCCCTGGTGCCGGTGTTGATGGTCAGCTTCTCGATCGCCGGTTTCGTACTGGCCAGCCATCCCGCGGTGATCGACGATCTGGTGGATCAGGCGCTCAAGGCGATGCCCGGACAGCTCGGCGAGACGGTCGGTCAGGTGATCGAGTCGGCCATCGATTCGCGCGGCGCCGTCGGCGCGGTCGGCCTGGTGAGCGCCGCCTTCACCGGGATCGGCTGGATGGGGCTGGTGCGCACCGGTCTCACCGACATGTGGGGCGGCCGGGTCGGGGTGAATCCGATCCTCGGCAAACTGCGCGACCTGGCGATGTTCGTCGTGCTCGGTCTGGTCTTCCTGGTGACCGTGGCGCTGACCGTGGTGGCGTCCGGACCGGTGGCGGTGCAGGTGACGCAGTGGCTGCACCTGGACGGTCTCACCGGGCTGCTGCAGTGGCTGTCCCGGCTCATCGCGGTGCTCGGTACCTGGGGGCTGTTCCTGGTGGTGCTCGCGCGGCTGCCCCGGCAGCGTCCGCCGCTGCGCGTGGTGCTGTGGCCGGCCCTGGTCACCGCGCTGATCTTCACCGTGCTCAAGGAGGCCGGTGGGCTCTACCTGCGGTCGGTGCTCGGCAGCCCGGCCGGAGTCGCCTTCGGCCCGCTGCTGGGTCTGCTGGTCTTCGCCTTCCTGGCCTCGGAGATCGTGCTGTACGCCACCGCCTGGATCGCCGCGGATCCGAAGAACGCGGCCTACCGGGTGAGCGACGAGTCCGATGACGCCGAGGATGCGCAGCGGCCACCGGTGGTGCTGGCGCCGGTGTACGAGGAGCGACCGTCGGCCGCCCCACGGGCACTGCTGACCGCGGCCGGCCTGGGTGCCGCCGCGGCCGGGATGGTCGGCTGGCTCCGCCGCCGCTGACCCGGGGCCGCCGGCCGGGTCCGGTCAGCGCCGCCGTCGTGCCTTGCGGAGCGCGAAGAGCACCAGCGCCGCGGCGGTCAGCAGTGCCACCACCAGCAGAATGAGCGGCAGCGCACCGAGAGCCGCCGAATCCTGGAACGAGGCCCCCAACCGGCCCGGCAGACCGTCGCGCTCGCCGGTGGTCTCCAGCGAGCCCACCGAGACGTCGGGGGCCGCGGCGAAGCCGTACTCGAACATGGCGATCGCCTGATCGTGATAGCTGTTGCCGGGCTCGGACAGTCCGTGCAACTGCACGATGACCAGCTCCCGGCCGTCGCGCTCGGCCGCGCCGACGAAGGTCTTGAGCGCATCGTCGGTGTAGCCGGTCTTGCCGCCGAGGACCGTCATGCCCGGCACTCCGTCGCGCAGCAGGGTGTTCGACGTGCCCATCTGGTAGCCGGGGTGATCCTCGTCGCCGGGGACGTCGGGGCGCGGGGGATAGCCGGGGAACTGATAGGTGGGCAGCGCGATGAGGCGGCGGAACTCGTCGTCGGCCATCGCGGCCCGGAAGATCAGCGCGAGATCGTAGGCGGAGGTCGACATTCCGGCCGCGTCGAGACCCGACGGCGTGGCCGCCCGGGTGTCCTTCGCGCCCAGTGCCGCGGCCTTGGCGTTCATCTTGGCGAGCGTCTCGTCGTATCCGCCGAGTGCGCGCGCGAGCATGTTGGCGCAGTCGTTCCCGGAGACCACCAGCAGCCCGGTGATCACATCGGCGGTGGTGTACCGGCCGCCGGGGCCCACGCCGCAGGCGTCGCCCTCCATGGACCAGTCGGTGGCGGTGGCCTCGAGGGGATCGGCCAGATCCAGCTCCTCGAGGGCGACGAGGGCCAGCAGCACCTTGATGGTGGAGGCCGGGCGGAACCGGCCGTGGGGATTCTTCGCGGCGATGATGTCGCCGGTCTGCAGATCGGCGATCAGCCAGCCCGATGAGGTCAGCTCACCGGGGACCGGTCCGGCCGCGGGGTCGGCGATCACCGCGCAGCCGGCCAGCCGCTCGCCGCCGATCGGTGGATCGGGGACCGGCAGCGGCGTCGGGGTGGTCTCGCCCGGGGCCACCACCTCGGACTCGTCCACCGGTGCAGGGGTGCCGACCGCGTCGCACGCGACCGGGGCCGCCGGCCCGCGGGAGGCCGTCGGCACGGCGGCACCGGGTCCGGCCGGCACGGCGGCGGCCGGGGCCGCGAGCAGGCCGGAGGCGACGAGCAGGCCGGAGACGGCGATGGAGAGCAGGGTGGTCAGCATGGTCGAACGTCGAGAAGGGCGCATCGGGACCGATCCTATCCGGATACGGCGATCGCCCCGGCTCGAGTGAACCGGGGCGATCGTCTGGGCTGCAGAGAAGGTCTGCGGTCTAGCGCGAGAACATCAGCGCGCGCTTGACTTCCTGAATAGCCTGCGTCACCTGGATACCGCGCGGGCAGGCGTCGGTGCAGTTGAAGGTGGTGCGGCAGCGCCACACACCGTCGGCGTCGTTCA
>CAZEOP010000088.1:0-13179 GCA_964513715.1 uncultured Gordonia sp. | reverse complement strand
TGACCATCTCACCGCTGCTGTCGCTGATCGCGGTGGCCACGGTGCCGCTCGCGGTGGTCGCGACGGCCATGATCGCCAAGCGCTCCAAGCCCCATTTCGTCAGTCAGTGGAGTTCCACCGGCAAGCTCAACGCCCAGGTGGAGGAGACCTTCACCGGCCACGAACTGGTGAAGGCCTTCGGACGCCGCGCGGAAGTGGAACGCGTCTTCGACATCGACAACGAGGCGCTCTACGAATCGAGCTGGAAGGCTCAGTTCATCTCCGGCATCATCATGCCGACCATCATGTTCCTGGGGAACCTGAACTACGTCGCGGTGGCCGTGGTCGGCGGCCTGCGGGTGGCGACCGGCCAGCTGAGCCTGGGCGAGGTGCAGGCTTTCATCCAGTACTCGCGCCAGTTCACCCAGCCGCTGACCCAGATCGGCTCCATGTTCAATCTGATGCAGAGCGGCGTGGCCTCGGCCGAGCGCATCTTCGACGTGCTCGACGAGCCGGAGGAGTCGCCGGATCCGGCCGAGCCGGTCAGCCCGGTCGCGGACGCCGGCCGCATCGTCTTCGACGACGTCTCCTTCCGCTACCACCCCGATCAGCCGCTGATCGAACACCTGTCGCTGGCCGCCGAGCCCGGCCAGATGGTCGCGATCGTGGGGCCGACGGGCGCGGGCAAGACCACGCTGGTGAACCTGATCATGCGCTTCTACGAGGTGGACTCGGGGGTGATCTTCGTCGACGGTGCCGATGCCGCCGCGATGACGCGCGACGACCTGCGCTCGCGTACCGGCATGGTGCTGCAGGATTCCTGGCTGTTCGGCGGAAGCATCTACGACAACATCGCCTACGGCGATCCGTCGGCGAGCCGCGAGGAGGTGATCGAGGCGGCCCGGATGAGCCACGTCGATCACTTCGTCCGGACCCTGCCCGACGGCTACGACACGGTGATCGACGACGAGGGCGGCGGTGTCAGCGCGGGCGAGCGCCAGCTCATCACCATCGCGCGGGCCTTCCTGGCCAAGCCCACGGTGCTGATCCTGGACGAGGCGACGAGTTCGGTGGACACCCGCACCGAGCTGCTGATCAGCCAGGCGATGGCCCGGCTCAGCACCGACCGGACCAGCTTCGTGATCGCGCACCGGCTCTCGACCATCCGCAACGCCGACCTGATCGTGGTGATGGAGGAGGGCCGGATCGTCGAGCAGGGCACGCACGACGAGCTGCTGGCCGCCCGCGGCGCCTACTACCGCCTCTACAACGCCCAGTTCGCCGCCGCCCTGGAGTAGCAAGAACGCTTTGCACGTCCCTCCTCTTGCAAAGCAAGACTCCAATTTGCTTGCCATAAGGCAAATTTGCCGCCAGAGCCTTGCTACCGTGTCTGCATGCAGCTCCAGGACTTCTCCCCGACCGTGTTCGGCGAAGCTGTCCGAGGGAGCGGCAGCGCCGGCTTCGTGTACTACAGACCCCGTCCGATCCCCCGAGAACTGGAACTCACCCCGACAACTGTCCTCGCCCTGTCTGACGCAGACGCAGCTCTCGGCCTCCTCAATGGGCTCGGACGCCTCATCCGGGACCCCGAGATCCTCCTCGGGCCCTTCATTCGCAAAGAGGCACTCGCAAGTTCTCGCATAGAAGGAACCAAGGCCTCTCTGTCCGAAGTGTTCGAGGCTGAGGCCCGAATCAGCGGGGGGAAAGTCACCGATGACGTGGCGGAAGTCGAGCGATATCTTGCCGCCACCGACCTGGCGTTCGCTCTGTCCGATGACCTACCGATCACCGAGCGGCTGCTCCGGTCAGTGCATTCGGAACTCATGACCGGCGTTCGAGGCGAAGAACGGCTGCCCGGCGAGTTTCGCAGGTCTCCGGTCTGGATCGGCGCAGCTGACGCAACCCCGAACACCGCGCGCTTCGTTCCCCCACTTCCCGAGCACCTCGGCGATCTCATGAGCGATTGGGAGCGCTATGTCAACACCCCCTCCCAGGCTCCAGTCCTGGTCAAAGCAGCACTTGCGCACTACCAATTCGAAACGATCCACCCCTTCCTCGACGGCAACGGCAGAATCGGCCGCTTGATCATCGGGCTCTTCCTGACAGTGCAGGGCCGGTTGTCCCGCCCCCTTCTCTACCTCTCCGGGTACCTGGAGGCACACCGCGAGGAGTATTACGCGCGGCTTCAGGCCGTCCGCGAACGAGGAGAGATTCAGGAGTATCTCCAGTTCTTTCTCGTGGCGGTTCGCAGACAATCCGAGGATGCCGTGTCGCGCGCCAACCAACTCGTCGATCTCCGCGAGAAGTACTACAAGCAGATCGAAACGGACCGATCGAGGGTCAGCGCCATCATCCCGATGATCTTCCGCACGCCCTTCATCCATGCGCGACGTGTGGAGTCGGTCGTAGCAGAAAGCGGCGGGTCGATCACCCCGCAAGGAGCGCGCAACCTGCTCGCACGCGCCGAGCAGTTGGGCTGGATAACCAAGTATGGAGAAATCGGCAGAGGAGGACGGACCCTCTACTTGGCCCGAGAAATCTTCGAGGTCATCGAGGCGCCGACCGTCTACCAGTAATCGCTGGCCGGTCCGGGTTAGGGTGCCCTGCGGGATGTGACCAACGGCCCAAGATTCAGCGGAGGGCTCCTCCGTAGTATTGGGAATCGTGAGTGCACCCACCGCAGCCGAGAAGCCGGCCCGCCGTCCGATGAGCTGGCATCGACGAGCCGGGATGCCGGTCCGGGTCTGGATGGTGGTGCTGATCCTGGCGGGGCTGGCGCACTGGGCGCTGCCGGATGCGCGCTGGCTGCTGGTGCACATCTTCACCATCGGCCTGATCGCCAACTCGATCGTGCTGTGGTCGCAGACCCTCGCCGAGCGCTTCCTCGGCCATCACCTGCCCGAGGAACGACGGCGCCTGCAACTCGCCCGCATCTACACGCTGAACCTCGGCCTGGTGATCACCATCGTCGGCATGCTGACCGCTACCTGGCAAGTCACCTGCGTGGGCGCGGTGCTGATCGGCGGGGTCCTGGCCTGGCACAGCGCGGCGCTGGCGAAGCTGATCGTCGACGCGCAGCGCCAGCGCGCCGCCGACGGCCAGGAGCCGGCCGAGAACGCCGGCAGCGCCTGGTTCTTCGTCGTCTCCGCGGCCATGCTCCCGTTCGGCGCGGGCTTCGGCGTCGCCCTGGCCTACGGTTTCGCCGATCCGACGCAGGCGGGCTTCCTGGTGACCCACCAGGCGCTGAACATCCTCGGCTTCCTCGGCATCGCCGCCGCCGGCGTGCTGATGATCATGTACCCGCGGCTCATCGGCGCCACCGATCTGCGCACCCGGCGGCGCCCGTACGTCCTGGCGGTGCTGCCCGTCGGCATCGCGGTGACGGTGGCCGGCGCGCTGTCCGATCACCCGGTGATCGCGGCGGCCGGCATCGGCGTCTACCTGGCGGGCTGGCTGATCATCGTCGCCCCGTGGGTGCCGGTGCTGCTGCGTAAACCGCCGCAGGGCTACACCACGGCATCGGTCACCGCGGCCCTGCTGTGGCTGTTCGGCTCACTGATCGCCTACGCGGTGATGCTGGTGACCGGACCCTTCGACACCGCGCGCGTCACGCTGTTGACCGTCTGGTTCCTGGCCGGCTTCGCCGCGCAGCTGCTCTTCGGCGTGATGAGCCACCTGCTGCCGACGATGATGGGCGGCGGCCCGGTCACCAAGGCCGGCCTGGCGGTGATGAACCGGTGGTGGCTCTGGCGGGTGCTGGTGATCAACGGCGGCCTGCTGCTCTGGCTGCTCCCGCTGGGCAGCTGGGTCAAGGTGGCGCTGTCGGCGCTGGTGATGCTGGCGTTCATCCTCTTCCTGCCGATCATGATCGGCTCGGCGCGCGCCGCGATGAAGGTGCGCCGGACGATGATCGCCGCGGCCGCCGAAACGGACTCGCCGGCCGCGGGCAATCTGCTGCAGAACCGGGTCGACGAGCGGCCCGCTGGCGGCCCGAGCCGCCCGCAGCAGCTGGGCTTGCAGGCGATCGCCGCGGCCACCGCCCTCGCCCTGGTGATGTCCGGCGGCCTGGCGCTGGGCGGCGGCTCCGGCGGCGGGACCCTGACCGACGCCGCAGGCTCGGTGACACCGACCGGGAACACCACCACGGTGGCCGTGGACGCGGTGGGCATGCGCTTCGCCCCGGAGACGGTGACCGTGCCGGCCGGCGACGCGCTGATCCTGAACGTGACCAACAAGGACACCATGGTGCACGACCTGGTCCTGGAGACCGGGCAGTCCACCGGCCGGCTGGCGCCCGGCGCGAGCGCGACGCTCGATGTCGGCGTGGTGGGCCGCGCCATCGAGGGCTGGTGCTCCATCGTCGGGCACCGGCAGCAGGGCATGGTGCTGCACATCCGGGTAGACGGCGAGAATGCCGGCGCGGGCGGCCACGGCGGCCATACCGGCAGCGGCGCCGCGGCACCGGGACCGATCGACCTGATGAAGGAACCAGGACCGGGCTTCGTCGCCCGGGATGCGCGCCTGGCACCGGCCCCGAACGCCACCGTGCACCGGTACACCTTCGAGGTGACCGAGCAGCCGGGCGAGCTGGCCCCAGGCGTCACCCAGGAGATGTGGACCTACAACGGCACGCTGATGGGACCGACGCTGCGCGGCAAGCTGGGCGATGTATTCGAGGTGACCCTGCGCAACAGGGGCACCATGGCCCATTCGGTCGACTTCCACGCCGGGATGGTCTCGCCGGATCAGAACATGCGCGACATCAATCCGGGTGAGGAGCTGGTCTACCGCTTCCGCGCCGAGCACACCGGGATCTGGCTTTATCACTGCGGCACCATGCCGATGCCGGTGCACCTGGCGGCCGGCATGTTCGGCGCCGTCGTCATCGATCCGCCCGATCTGGCGCCGGTGGACGCCGAGTACCTGTTCGTCCAGTCCGAGTGGTATCTCGGCCCGAACGGCGGGCCGATCGACGCCGATCGGGTGCTGGCCGGCGGCGTGCCCGACGTGGTGATGTTCAACGGCTACGCCAACCAGTACGTCTACGCGCCGCTGCACGCCAAGGTGGGCGAGCGGGTCCGGATGTGGGTACTCGATGCCGGACCCAACGAGCCGCTCTCGTTCCACGTCATCGGCAGCCAGTTCGACACCGTCTTCTCCGAGGGCGCCTATCTGCTGCGCAGGGACTCGCCGATCAGCGGCGGCTCCCAGGCGCTCGGCCTGCTCGCGGCCCAGGGCGGCTTCGTGGAGATGACCTTCCTCGAGCCGGGGACGTACACCTTCCTCAACCACCGGATGATCGACGGCGATCGCGGCGCGATGGGCAAGATCGTCGTTACGACCGACTGACACAGGGATACGCCAAGAACACTCATTGACAAGCAACCTGCGGAACTCTGCTATTTTTCCATCCACCCACCCTTGTAGTCGGTGGTCACATGCACCGCACGAGTCGTAGCCGCCACAACAAACGGCTTCCCATCGTTGGTGATTTTTGTTTCGCCCTGTTTTCCTTCTGAACTCCAGTGCAGCGTCGCCGTCCACTCACAGGTGCATGAATTGGTTACCGCGGAAATATGCCACACTTCAGGATCCGTATTGCTGATGGCATGTGGGAGATCGGCCGGGCGCTCCCGAGCTAGAGGGCTACCACCGGGGATTGCAGTGATCGTCACTGGATACACGTCCAGATTTGCCTGAAATCGATATGGAATGACCCCTCCGCATTGACCACCGGTGAATGGATATGTTCCACTCAACGGAGCATGCTTCGCGCTGACATCAACAACGATACGAGTGACAATCACCGTGTGTCCTTGCAGGCCCTGCAGGGTCACGTTAACGCGGTTGCCTGAAGCCGGCAATCCTCCGTTGGCGACGGCCCAGGCCACCTTATCGTCCGCCGGCCACACACCTGGAAGCTCTCGCGGCGACTTCGGAAAGACCCACCCACTACCCCCATTAACACAATGGTGCTCCGGCGACGGGATCTCAACTGTCGCCGACAAGAACTTGGCCGGGCTCACCTGTTCGGCTGCCCAGTTCTTGATCGGGTCGAAAGCAATGACGGCAAGCGGCACAACGGCTACGGTCACGATCAACCCGACGATCCACTTTCCCAAGGGTTTCCAGCGCGACTCCCCGGCGCCACCGCGCGTTCCAGAATCATCGTTAACCGTCATGGGAGCCTTCTTTCGGTGCCGGATCCCCAAGCCGATTGTCCACCCACTCGCCCATTGCCAGCCCCGAATCGGAGATCCCGCCTCTCGAAACCAGATCGGCTCCGAAGTCAGCGAGGCGATCCAGGTGGCATACATAAGCACCGGTAGCGTGGAGTCCATGAGCGACGGGGTAGTGGAGATCTCCACGGACGGGGCGTGCCTGGGCAACCCGGGGCCGGGCGGCTGGGGCGCGGTGCTGCGCTACAAGGGCACCGAGAAGCAGCTGTCGGGGGCCGAAACCGACACCACCAACAACCGGATGGAGCTGCAGGCCGCGATCGAGGCACTGGCGGCGCTGACCCGGCCGTCGACGGTGATCCTCTACACCGATTCGGTGTACGTCCGCGACGGCATCACCAAGTGGGTGGCGGGCTGGCAGCGCAACGGCTGGAAGACCGCGGCCAAGAAGCCGGTGAAGAACGTCGAGCTCTGGCAGCGGCTGGTCCTCGAGCAGCAGCGGCACACCGTGGAGTGGCGCTGGGTCAAGGGCCACAACGGCGATCACTACAACGAGATCGCCGACACCCTGGCCACCGGCGCCGCCCGCAGCCTTCGGGACGGCTGACATGAGCATCCGCGTCCACCTGCTGCGCGCCGTGAACGTCGGCGGCGCCAAACTCCCGATGGCCCGGCTGCGGGAGATCGCCGCCGAGCTCGGCGCGACCGACGTCGCCACCTACATCGCCTCGGGCAACCTGATCTGCCGGCCGCCGGCCGCGCTCGCCGACCCGGCTCCGGACGGGACCGGCACCGCCTTCGACCGCGCCCTGGAGCAGGCCGTGCAGACCGAGTTCGGCTTCTTCCGGGAGGTGGTCTCGCGCACCGCCGATCAGCTGGAACAGGCCCTGGCGGCCTATCCGTTCGCCACCGCGCCCGACTTCCCGGAGGCGCCGCACGGCCACATCTACTTCCTGCTCGGCGCCCCGGAGCCCGCCGCCGCGGCCGACTTCGTCGCCCGGGACTTCGGCGGGGGCGAGCAGCTCGCCGTGATCGGCGCCGATCTGCACCTGAACTATCCGGGCGGCGCCGGCAAGACCAAGCTGACGCCCGCGGCGATCGCCAAGGGCCTCGGCTTCCCCGGCACCGGCCGCAATCTGCGCACCGTCGCCACCCTCATCGGCCTGGCCCGCTCCTGACCGCCGCACAGCCGTCACCCGCGCGCACAGCCGTCACGCACAACTGTCACGCACAGCCGTCACCCGCGCGCACAACCGTCACCGGAGCCGACGACTGGTGACAGTTGTGCCGGCTCGCGCCGGTTATGCGTGACGGTTGTGCACGGAGGGGTCAGACCTCGATCGGCGGGAAGAGCTGCACCATCGTGTACTGCCGATTGCGCCGGGCACCCCAGGCGCTGACGGCGATCGACACCACGAACAGCCCGACCAGCACCGCCACCGCGATCCACAACCGATGATCCACGCCGCCGGCGATCACCTGCCGCATCCCGGTCACCGCGTAACTCATCGGGTCCCACGGATGCAGGATCTGCGCGGGTGTGGCCGTGGTGGGCACCGGGTAGATGCCGCCCGAGGCCACGATCTGCACCATCAGGAAGGCTAGCGAGATCACCCGGCCCACGGCCGGCCCCAGCAGGACGTTGAACATCTGCAGCACGGCCAGGAAGGACGCGGCGATCAGTCCCATGAAGCCGAGCAGCCCCAGGGCGTGCGCCGGATCCAGGCCCACGGCGAAGTGCGCGACGAGGAACATCACGACCACCTGCGCCGCCGCGATCAGCGAGGCCGGCCAATACGACCACAGCACCGAGCGCAGCGCGCCCACACCGCCGATCACCGGCCGCGGCTGCAGCGGCTTGATCAGCATCCAGATGATCATGGTGCCGATGTACATCGCCAGCGTCAGGAAGAACGGCGCGAAGCCCGCACCGAAGGTGGGTGCCGGATTGTGCGTGAACGAGCGCAGGGCCACCGGATCGGACAGATTGCCGGCGACGGTCTGCCGGTGCGCATCGTCGCCGAAGTCCGGCAACTGCTTCACTCCGTCGGCCAGACCGTCGGCCAGTTGCGCGGCACCGCCGGACAGCTGCGGCATGCCCTCGGCGAGCTGACCCGCGCCGGCCGCCAGCTGCGTGCTGCCGGCGGTCAGCTGCACCAGCCCGTCGGCCAGACTCGCCGAGCCGGTCTTGAGCTGATCGGCACCGGAACGCAGCTGCGTCACCTGGTCGGCCAGACCGCCGGAGTTCAGCTGCACCAGCATCGACCTCAACGGCGACGCCGGATCGGACAGCTGCTGCGAGAGCGTCTGCGCCTGGCCGGAGAGGGCATCGAGTCGCTGCGTGGTCGCCGGATCGATGCCCCGGGTGGTCAGGAAGTCGAGCACCGGTTTCAGGCCGTCGGCCAGGGCCCGCGCCGCGGGATCACCGCTGCGCCGCAGTCCGGCGATGGTCTGCTGCACGGCGGTTGCGGCCTGCGACTGCTGACTGCCGACCTCGCCGAGGCCGTCGAGCACCTGCGACAGCTGCGCGGTCAGCGTCCCGACGTCGCGGGCGGTCTGCGCCGACACCTGCAGCGACTGCGCGTCGGCCAGCAGCGGCATCAGCGAGTCGGTGGCCGCGGTGATGCCGTCGGCCAGCTGCGCATTGCCGGCGGCCAGTTGCTGCGCCCCGTCGCGGGCGGTGACCATGTTCCGGGCCAGTTCGCCCGCGCCGGCGGCCAGCTTCTGGGTGCCGGAGTCGGCCTTGCTCAGGCCGTCGGAGAGCTGTCGCGAGCCGTCGGCCGCCTTCACCAGGCCGGTGCCCGCACTCTGCAGTCCCACCAGCACCTGATCGACGGCCTTCTCGCCGATGGTCTCGTTCAGCGCCGCGGTCACCTGCGCCGCGGCATTGCTGCCGATGACGGTCGCCAGGTAGTTGTTGGCGTCGTTGAAGGCGAAGTCGACGGTGGCCTTGCGCGGATCCGGGCCGGTCGCCGAGGCGATCGCGCCGCTGAAGTCGGCGGGCAGTGTGATGGTGAAGTAGTAGCGTCCGTGCGCCAGGCCGTCGGCCGCGTCGGCCGCATCGGTGGAGATCAGGTCCAGTTTGCCGCTGGCCTTGAGGTTGGTCACCACCTCGTCGCCCGCGCGCAGCTCCTGTCCCCGCGCGGTGGCACCCTTGTCCTCGTTGACCAGGGCCACCGGGAGCTTGTTGACGTCGTCGAACGGATTCCAGAACACCCACAGGTACATCGCGCCGTACAGCAGCGGCAGCAGGATGATGGTGACGATGGCGATCCGCGGCATCGCGCCCTTGGAGTAGCGCTTGAGTTCGGTGCCCAGGGACAGTCCGGCGAGCATCACCGGTCTCCTTCCGGATCGAGGTTCACCGGCAGCAGCAGGCGATAGCCCAGCGCCGGATCGACGTGGTTCACGGTGCAGGTGACGACCGTCTGCTCGGCGCCGAGCGCGGCGAGCCGGGTCACCAGCAGCCGCTGGTTCTCGTCGCTGGTCACCTGGTCGATGTTGCCGACCACCAGCAGCGGCGGACGATGCGTGTTGGCCAGCGCCACCCGCAGCAGGATCCCGGACAGCTCGTCCAGATTCTCCACATACTCGTCCAGCGGGGGCAGCGGCAGGTCTCCGAAGACGGGGCGGCAGACCTGCTCGTATTCGGCGGGCCCCACCTTGCGCACCACCTTGTACCAGGGCGCATCCCAGCGAACCTGCTCGGTCAGCAGGTCCACCACCCGGACCGAGGCGTAGACGCTGTCGAGCGTCTCGATGGCGGCCAGCGCGGAGATCGCGAAGATCTCCCTGGCGCCGGTGCGACCCAGGACGGTCAGCTCGCCGGCGGCGGGCTTCATCCGGCCGGCCAGGCTCATCTGCAGCGCGGTGCGGCCCGGTCCGGCCGGGGCACGCAGCACGGTCAGACCACCGGCCGGGATGTCGAGGTCGAGGGGGCCGAAGACATTGCCCCACGGCCCCTTCTGACGCAGGCCGCGGGCCACCACGGCCATCGTCGGCTGATTCTCACTCATGAACGTCCACGCTAAGCAGTGTTGCCGGGCAGTGGAAGCAGCACCGCCCAGAAGTTTGGTAATTGACATTACCAGCATAGCGGTGATCCGGCTCACGGCGGCAGCGCTGGACGGGCCGGAACGGGCTCAGATCACCCCGGCCGCACCGAGCTCGGCGATCTCGGTGTCCGAGAGTCCCAGGACCCCGGAGAGCACCGCCGCGGTGTCCACACCCAGGGCCCGGGCCGGCCGGGGGCGGCCGTACGCTCCGTCGAAGCGCGCCGCGCTGCGGGCCGAGACCACGCCGCCGATTCCCGGCTGGTCCAGCTCCGCCAGCACCGAAGGTTGCGGGGCCGCGGCGGCGTCGGCGGCCACCTCCGCGAGGCCCCGGTACGGCCCCCACAGCACGCCCGCCGCGGTGAGGGCAGTGTGCACCTGCGCCGTCGAATGGGCGACGAACCACGGCGCCAGCAGCTGCTCGATCTCCGCGCGCAGCCGGTATCGACCCTCGTCGGTCCTCAGGTCCACACCCCGCGAATCTCCCAGTGCGGCAAGCGATTCCGTGGCGTCGGTCGCCACGCCGAGCGCAGCCCACTGGCGCGCGGTCAGCACCACCACCATCACCCGGTCGCCGTCGCCGGTGACAAAGTCGACGCCGAAGGCCCCGTATAGGTGATTGCCGTGCCGGCGACGCTCGCCGTGCTCGCGCGCCTCGGAGTACCAGCCGAGGTTCGCCACCGCGGCCAGGGCGACGTCCTCGAGCGCAATCTCGATGCGGGCGCCCTCCCCGCTGCGGTCGCGCCGGCGCAGTGCGGCGAGCAGCGCGGTGGCCGCCTGCTGGCCGCACAGCAGATCCCAGGCCGGCAGCACATGATTCACCGGCTCCGCGGAGTCCGCGGGCCCGGTCATCCCGGCCACCCCGGCGGCGGCGTTCACCGTGTAGTCCACCGCGGCGCCGCCGTCGGCCCGGCCGGTCACCTTCACCGAGATCACGTCGGGACGCCGCGCGGCCAGCTCCTCGTAGCTCAGCCAGGCCCGGCCGACCGCGTTGTCGAGCACGATCCCCGCGTCGGCACCTGGCGCGGTCGCCAGCGCCAGGAGCAGTTCGCGACCGGCCGGCTCGCGCAGGTTCAGCGTCACCGAGAGCTTCTCGCGGTTCAGCGAATTCCAGTACAGGCTCTCGCCGGTGCGCTGCGCCAGCGGCCACCGGTGGTAGTCGGCGTTGCCGCCGAGCGGATCGACCCGGATCACCTGCGCACCCAGCTGCGCCAGTGCCAGCCCGGCGGACGGTCCGGCCACAAAGCTGGCGAACTCGACGATCCGCAGCCCGGCCAGGGGTGCCGGGCCGCTCACGCCCCGGGCCCCAGTCGCTCGAAGATCGCCGCCAGGCCCTGGCCGCCGCCGATGCACATGGTCTCCAGCCCGTACCGCGCCTCGCGCCGGTCCAGTTCGCGCAGCAGGGTCGCGAGGATCCGCACGCCCGTCGCCCCGACCGGATGGCCCAGCGAGATCCCCGAGCCGTTCACGTTGAGCCGGTCCAGATCTCCCGCGCCCAGTCCGAGGGCCCGGGTGCAGGCCAGCACCTGCGCGGCGAAGGCCTCGTTGATCTCCAGCAGATCCAGGTCGGCCAGGTCCAGGCCGGCGCGGGCCAGCGCCAGCTCGGTGGCCGGCACCGGGCCGATGCCCATTCGCGCCGGCTCCACCCCGGCCACCGCCCACGAGACCAGCCGGGCCAGCGGGCGCAGCCCCAGCTGCGCCGCCTTCTCCCGGGTGGTGACGATGCAGACCGCGGCCCCGTCGTTCTGGCCGCTGGAGTTCCCGGCGGTCACCGTCGCCTCCGGGTCCACCCGCCGGCGCACCGGGGTCAGCGCCGCGAGCGCCGCCATCGACGCATCGGCCCGCGGGTGTTCGTCGCGGTCGACGAGCGTCTCCTCCCCGCCCCGGCGGCCGGGCACGCGCACCGGGACCAGCTCGTCGGCGAAGGCGCCCCGCTCGTGCGCGGCCACCGCGCGCCGGTGCGAGGCCAGCGCCAGCTCGTCCTGCTCGATCCGGCCGATGCCGAACTCGGCGCGCAGGTTCTCCGCGGTCTCGAGCATGCCGCCGTCGACCGGGTACCGGTGCCCGCCAGCGGTGGCCCGCGCTCGGTTCAGCCGGTCGTCGAGCCGGCCGTCGGCCCCGCGCAGCCCGAACCGCAGACCGAGCGCGTAATGCTCCACCTGGCTCATGCTCTCCGCACCGCCGGCCAGCACCAGCTCGCACATCCCGGTCTGCACCCGCATCGCCGCGTCGAGCACCGCCTGCAGACCCGAGCCGCAGCGCCGGTCCACCTGCAGACCGGGCACGCTCACACCGAGTCCCGCATCGAGCACCGCGACCCGTCCCAGCGCGGGCGCCTCACCGTTCGGGTAGCACTGCCCGAAGATCGCATCGTCGATGTCCGCGCCGGTCAGCCCGGTGCGCTCGATCAGGCCGCGCACCACCGTCTCGGCCAGAACGCCGACCGGCAACTCGGCGAAGGCCCCGCCGAACCGGCCGACCGGGGTGCGCAGGGGCTCGCAGATGACGGCTTCACGCAGGGTGTCCACCTCCCGAAAGCTACCGGTTCCCGCTCTGCCGCAACCGATTTCAGGCACCATCGGGCCATGGCACGACTCTGTGAGACCGCCGACCTCAGCGATGTTCAGCGCGACATGCTCGCCACCGTGCGCGCCTTCACCGAGGCCGAGATCCTGCCGGTGGCCGGCGAGCTGGAGGCCCGCGACGAATACCCCGCCGCGATCGTCGAACAGCTGAAGGAGCTCGGGATCTTCGGCCTGACCATCGGCGAGGAGTACGGCGGCCTCGGGCAGTCGCTGCTCACCTATGCGCTGGTGGTGGAGGAGCTGTCCCGCGGCTGGATGAGTGTCTCCGGCGTCATCAACACGCACTTCATCGTCGCCTATCTGATCGAGCGGCACGGGACGGACGAGCAGCGGCGGGAGTATCTGCCGCGGCTGGCCCGCGGCGAGCTGACCGGCGCCTTCTCC
>CAZEOP010000087.1:0-13256 GCA_964513715.1 uncultured Gordonia sp. | reverse complement strand
CGCGGGCAACCGCGGCCAGACCAACTACGGCGCCTCCAAGGCCGGCGTCATCGGCCTGGTCGACGCCTACGCGCCGGTCCTCGCCAAGTCGGGCATCACCATCAACGCGGTGGCCCCGGGCTTCATCGAGACCGCGATGACGGCCGCCATTCCGCTGGCCACCCGCGAGGTGGGCCGCCGGATGAACGCCATGCAGCAGGGCGGCCAGACCGTCGACGTGGCCGAGACCGTGGCCTACTTCGCCAGCCCGGCCAGCAATGCGGTGACCGGCAACGTGGTCCGCGTCTGCGGCCAGAGTCTGCTGGGCGCCTGATGAGCGTCGTCACTCTGACCGCGATGCCGACGGCGGGCACGCAGTACCCGCGGGCCGTCGGCGCCATGCTGCCGGTCATCGGCAAGCCGGCCCGCGTCGCCGCAGATGCGCGCGTGCCCAGCACCGTCTACCGGATCGAGAACGTCCGGGTCGACCGCGACCGGCTGGGCGAGTACTGCCGCACCACGGGTGTGCAGTACGGCCCGGACCTTCCGCTGACCTATCTGTTCGTGCTGCAGTTCCCGCTGGCCATGGAGGTGATGGTGGCCAAGGACTTCCCGTTCGCGGCCGTCGGCGCCGTGCATGCGGAGAACCGCATCGAGCGGCTGCGGCGGATCGGCGTCGACGAGCCGCTGACCATCGAGACGCACGCGGAGAATCTGCGCGAGCATCGCAAGGGCATGCTGATCGACGTCATCAGCGAGTTCTACGTCGGTCGCGAGCTGGTGGCCGTGCAGACGGGCACCTTCCTGAAGCAGCAGCGCACCAGCCTGTCCGACGAGCCGCGCGGGCCGGCTCCCAAGGAGACCACTCCGCCGCCGCCGGACCGGGTGCTCGGCGTGGACCTGGGGCTGATCCGGCAGTACGCGGCCGCCTCGGGCGACCGCAATCCGATCCACATGGCCGATCTGTCGGCGAAGGCCTTCGGTTTCAGCAAGGCCATCGCGCACGGCATGTGGAGCGCGGCCGCGGCGATCGCGAACGTCGAGGCGCAACTGCCCGACGCGGTGGTCTACGCGGTGCGCTTCGGCAAGCCGATCCTGCTGCCGGCCAAGGTCAATCTGTACACGCAGGCCACCGACGACGGCTTCGAGGTCTCCATCCTCAACCGCCGCAAGGGGTACCCGCACCTGACCGGAACGCTGACCCGCCGCAGCTGACGACGGTTACCGGCACAGAACGGGGGTCCGTGGTCCATAGGTCCACGGACCCCCGTTCTGTGCCGTCTACTCGCCCCGGTCAGTGATCGGCGGCGGCCTGGTCCACGGTGCCGACACCGGTCAGACCGCGCCAGGTGATCCCCAGCAGCAGGTCCGTGGCGCGATCGATGGAGACGTCGCCCTCGGCCACCCGGTCGGCGACGGCCTCGGCCGCCCCCACCAGCGCGACAGCCGTCAGCTCGAAGTCGATGTCCGAGGCGCTCTCGACGGTGGTGCCGCGACGGATCAGCTCGGTGATCATCGCGGTCAGCTCGCTGCGCGTCTGGGTCACCGCGCTGGACAGGCCCTCGCTGCCGCTGGCCACCCGGTAAAGCACCCGCCACGACTGCGCGTTCTCGTGCACATAGCGCAGGAAGGTCCCGACCAGCATCCGGGCCTGATCGCGCTGGCGCATGGCCGGGTCGAAGCCGTCGCTCATGATCTCCACGAAGCGGGCCGACTCGCGCGCGATGCAGGCGCTGAACAGCTCGTCCTTGGAGCCGTAGTACAGGTACAGCATCGGCTTGGAGATCGACGCGCGCGCGGCGATGGCGTCCATCGAGGTATCGGAGAAACCGCTCTCGGAGAACTCCGCGATGGCCGCGTCGAGCATCTGCTGTTCGCGGACGGCACGCGGCAGTCGTTTGGTTCCCGGCATGACCTCCAACTTACCATCGGGTAAGTTCCGGCCATGCCGGGTTCACCGGAACCGGCCGGTCAGCAGGACAGAACGCCCTTGGCCCGCAGAATCCGCACCACCGAGGCGTCGACTGATGCCTCACGCAGCGCGCCCGACGCCGCGGCTCGCTCCAGCGCGTCGAGCACCGCCGGCACCCGGTCCGTCGACAGCCACAGGCCGATGTCGATGCCGGCCTGCAGCGACTTGAGCACCGCCTGCTCGATCGAATACCGATCGGTGATGGCCTGCATGCCCGACAGATCGTCGGAGAAGACGACGCCGTCGAACGGCGGGCCGTCGTACTTGGTACCGGTGCGCAGCAGGTCCACGGCGCGACCGCTGAGGCTGGCCGGGGTCCCGGGAGCGGTCAGCCCGGGCACGATCAGGTGCCCCATCATCACCGCGGCATTGCCCGGATCGGCCAGCAGCGTCCGGTAGGGCACCAGGTCCGAGGTCTTCAGCTGCGAGAGCGGCGGCGTCGAGACCGCGCCGGTGTGCGAATCGCCCGAGGCGTGCCCGTGGCCCGGGAAGTGCTTGAAGACCGGCATGATCCCGGCGTCCTGCAGCCCCTGCGCGAAGGCGCCGGCGTAGCGCGTCACCACGTCCGGGTCGTTCGAGTACGAGCGGTCGCCGATCACCTCGCCGTCGGGCTCGTCGGAGACGTCGACCGAGGGGGCGAAGTCGACCGTGATGCCCAGCTTCTTCATCCGCTCGCCCGCGGCCTTCGCCTGCGCGCGCACCTGGGAGAGCGGGACCTCGGCCGCCGCCACCGAACGCGGCGACGGCAAGTCGACGCCCACCGACGACAGCCGGTTGACCCGGCCGCCCTCCTGGTCGACGGTCACCATCAGCGGAACGGTCGAGCTCTTGGCGATGCGCGCCAGCGAGCCGTCGGTCAGCATGCTCAGATCGGTCCAGCTGCCGACGAAGATGCCGCCGATCTCCTCGGACTCCACCACCTGCCGCGCATCGGCCGCGCCGGTGATGCCGACCACCAGGCGCTGCGCGAGCTTCTGCCGGAGCGTCATCGCGGCCAGCTCGGCGGTGCCGCACGAGGCCGGCGCGGCCGACGACGGCGCCGACACCGCCGCCGAGGACGGGGCCGACGTGGCCGCCGAGGTCACCGACGACGGCGCCGCGGCCTCCGGTCCGCCGGTGCCGGTGGAGCACCCGGCGACGACGGCCAGCGCGGTCGTCGCGGCGGCACCCCGCACCAGACGACGGGCCCCGATACTCCGGGACGCGCCCCGACGACGGCTTTTCCACATGTTGAGAATGGTAACTTGGTGCGCATGTTGCGTGACCGACTGATCTACGGGGCTGTGGCCGCCGCGGCCGGACTGATCGTCGGCGTTGGCGCCATCTTCCTCGCGGGCTCGCTGGCCTCGGAGACCAAGCCCGCCACCGATGTGAACAGCTTCAGCGCCGAGGACGGCTTCCTGCAGGGTTCGGTGCAGTACGGCAGCCGCGGCGGCGCGGGCGCCGAGCACTGACACCGCTGGATCGGCGGCTGAGCCGCCGGGGCGTCGCCGTCGTCGGCACACTGCTGCTGGCGATCTCGTTCTGGCAGGCACCGGGCATGATCGCTCCGGACACCAAACTCGATCTGACCGCCGATCCCCTCGGCTTCCTGGCCCGGGCCGCCCATCTCTGGTCGCCCGAGGCCCCGATGGGGCAGGTGCAGAATCAGGCCTACGGCTACTTCTTCCCGCACGGCGCCTTCTTCGCCGTCGGCGAGCTGCTGGCCGTGCCCGGTTGGATCACCCAGCGCCTGTGGTGGGCGCTGCTGCTGACCGCCGGCTTCGTCGGGCTGGTCCGCCTGGCCGAGGCCCTGCGGATCGGCTCGTATCCGTCGCGCCTGCTGGCCGCCGCCGTCTTCGTGACGGCGCCGCGGGTGCTGACCACACTCGGCAGCATCTCCTCGGAGACCCTGCCGTATCTGCTGGCGCCGTGGGTGCTGATCCCGGTGGTGCGCGCGCTCGACGCCCGGCCGCCCGCACCGGATGCCCCGGATCCGCGGCCGCTGTGGCAGTACGCGATGCGGTCGGCGGCCGCGGTGGCCCTGATGGGGGCGGTCAATGCGGTGGCCACCCTGGCCGCCGCGGCCGTCGCCCTGCTCTGGTGGGCCTTCGGCCTGCCCTCCCGCGAACCCGGAGGTCTGCGTCGCCGGTTGATTTTCGGCGGCTGGTGGGCGCTTGGCCTGCTGGCCGCCTGCCTGTGGTGGCTGGTGCCGCTGCTGATGCTGTCCCGGCTGTCGCCGCCCTTCCTGGACTTCATCGAGTCCTCGCGGGTCACCACCGAATGGTCGTCGCTGACCGAGGTGCTGCGCGGTACCAGTGCGTGGACGCCGTTCGTCTCGTCCGAACGCGCGGCCGGCGCGGCCCTGGTCTCGACGACGGGCGCCGTGCTCGCGACCGGAGTGCTGGCCGCGGCCGGGCTGGCCGGGCTGGCGATGTCGCGGATGCCGTTCCGGCGCCGACTGATCGCCGTGCTGATCATCGGCCTGCTGATCATGTGCCTGGGCTATCCGGGGACCGCCGGCTCGCCGCTGGCCGCGGCCTATCGCGACTTCCTCGACGGGGCCGGGGCGCCGCTGCGGAATCTGCACAAGTTCGACCCGCTGCTGCGCATCCCCCTGGTGCTGGGCGTCGCACATCTGCTGGCGCGTGTGCGGGTGCCGGCCGATGCCGCATCGTGGCGCGCGGTGAACGGCTCGGCCCCGGCTCAGCGCAGCCTGGCGGCCGCGCTGGTGCTGCTGGTCGCCACGATCGGAGCGGGCACGCTGGCGTGGACGGGCGGCCTCGCGCCGCCCGGCAGCTATCGCGCCGTGCCGGGGTACTGGCAGCAGACCGCGGACTGGCTGGCCGAGCACGAGTCCGGGCCGGCGCCGGCGCGTGCGCTGGTGGTGCCCGGCGCCCCGTTCGCCGACCAGCTGTGGGGCCTGACCCGCGACGAGCCGCTGCAACCAGCCGCGTCCACGCCGTGGGCCGTCCGCGATGCCATCCCGCTGACCCCGCCCGGCGCCATCCGGGCCCTCGACTCGGTGCAGCGCGAGCTGGCGGCCGGCCGCGGCTCGCCCGGTCTGGCTCCGACGCTGGCCGGCCAGGGCGTCGGTTACCTGGTGCTGCGAGCCGATCTGGATCCGTCGTCGTCGCGGTCGGCGCGCCCGCTGCTGGTGGCACAGGCGCTGCGCGACTCACCTGGTATCGAGCCGGTCGCGACCTTCGGCCCGCCCGTCGCGCCGCCGGCCGCCGAGGGCTTCGTCGTCGACAACGGGCTGCGTCCGCCGCTGCCCGCGATCACCGTCTACCGGGTCGACGGCGCCACCGGGACCGGCCCTCGGCTGACTCCCCTGGACGAGATGCCGCGGGTGACCGGCGGGCCCGAGGCGCTGCTCGCGATCAACGCCGCCCGTGCGCGCGCCGGCCTGCCTCCGCTGTCCCCGGCCCTCCTGGAGCCGGACGCGCGACGGGCCGACCTGGCGACGAGCGACGGCCCCGGGCGGGTGGTGACCGATACTCCGGTGGAGCGGGAGACCGACTTCGGTCGCGTCGACGACCACTCGTCGGCCATCCGCGCGCCGGACGATCCGCGGCTCACCAAGAACGCCGTCGCCGACTATCCGGTCGACGGCCAGCCGACGGTGCAGGCGCGCTGGCTGTTGAATGAGGAACCCGGCCGCGTCCGGGTCACCAGCAGCGGCTCGGCGGCCGATGCCACCCAGCCCGGCCGCACCGCGCCCGCCGCCGCCGCGGCCTCGGCGTTCGACGGCGATCCACGCACCGCCTGGGTGAGCCGAGGACTCGACTCGGCCGTCGGCCAGTGGCTGGCGGTGGACTTCACCGAGCCGGTGAGCGATCTCGCCGTGACCCTGACCACGGCCTCGGCGATCGGGCCCGAGGTCTCGTCGATCCTGGTCACCACCGACACCGGCAGCGCGGTGGCCCAGGGCGTGGAACCCGGGAAACCGGTGCGCATCATCGCACCGGCCGGTCCCACCACGCGGCTCGAGATCCGGGCCATCGAAACTGCCAACGGCACAGCGGGCAACCAGTTCGCCCTGACCGAGGTGGAGCTGGCGAATGCGACGACGGGGCTGCCCATCGGCATCCGGCAGCAGACGGTGCTGCCGCCCACCTCCGGACCGGTCGCCGGTTGGGTGCTCAGCGCCGAGCTCGACGGCCGCTCACAGTGCGTCACCGACGCCGACGGGCGGGTCCGCTGCTCGGGCGCGCTGGGGCTCGACCCGGAGTCGCCGGGTGTCTTCACCCGCACCCTCTCGGTGCCCGCGGCGATCACCGTCACCCCGTCGGTGCTGCTGCGCCCACTGCCCGGCACCGCCCTGAACGATCTGCTGCGCCAGCCCGGCCAGTGGCGGGCCGACGGACCGTCGCCGGTGACCGATGTGCGCGGCAGCGCGGCCGCGGCCGTCGACGGCGACCCGGACACCACCTGGATCGGCCCGGAGCCCGCCGCCGGCAAGCCCGAACCGGTGACCTTGACCGTGCATCTGCCGGAGCCGGTGGAGGTGACCGGGCTGCGGGTGTCGACGCCCGACGGCTATCCGGCCCGGCCGACCGAGGTGACCGTCGACCTCGACCCGGGAGCACGCGGTGCGGACGGGAAGTCGAAGGCGGACGAGCAGAAGCTGAAGGTGGCTCCGGACGGGACGGTGACCGTGCCGCGCCCCGCCCGCACCGACACGATCGCGGTCACCGTGACCGGCGTGGAGGATCTGCTCGACACCAACGACCTCGGCTTCACCACCCGCGCGCCGGTCGGCATCTCCGAGCTGGCGGTGCGCACGCCCGCCGGCCTGCTGCGGGCGCCGGCGTTCGACGGCGCGCGCCGCATCGACATCGCGTGCGACAGCGACGCCGCCGGCCCCTTCGGCCTCGGTCTGACCGCGGCCGGCCGGTTGTCCCGGCTCCAGGTGCACACCACCGCCGGCGCCCTGCGCCGCGGCGAGCCGGTCACCGCGCAGGCCTGTCCGGGTGCCGAGCTGCGGCTGAACGCGGGCAGCCAGGAGATCGCGGTGAACCCGGGCCGGGCCTTCACCGTCGACTCGGTGACGCTCGCCGGTCCGGAACTCACGGACGCCTCCGCCGCCGCGAGCGCCGGCGCACCTCCCGCGGCACCGGAGGTCACCGAATGGTCGGCCACCCGCCGCACCGTCACCATCGTCCCCGCCGACCGCGAGCGCGTGCTCTCGATTCCGGAGAGCACCAATCCCGGCTGGCAGGCACGCCTCGGCGAGTCCGGCGTATACACGCAGCTGCGCCCCGTGGTGGTCGACGGCTGGCAGCAGGGCTGGCTGGTCCCGGCCGGGGCGGGCGGCACGGTGCGCCTGACGTATCCGCTCGACGGCCCGTACCGGCTGAATCTGGTCCTCGGCCTGGGCCTGCTGGCGGTGCTGTTCGTCGCCGCCGGGTGGCCCGTTCGCCGCAGCCGCGCCGCGACCGGCGGACGGCACCGGGCCGACTCCCGCCGGGCCCCCGCCGGCGCGGTGACCGACGAAGACCCGGACCCGGATCGCTCCGGCGCCGCGGCCGCGGCCGTCACGAATCTCGCGGCCGGGATCGGCGGACTCGCCGCGGTCTGGCTGCTCGGCGGCTGGTGGGGGCTGGCCGCCGGCGCCGCGGCCGGTATCGCCGCACCGTGGCTCGGTCGCCGCGCGCGCGTCGTCGGCGTCTTCGTCGCCATGCTCACCGCCACCCTGTGGCTCGCGGCCGGACCCTGGCATTCCGGGCTGCCGTACACCGGCTACGACGCCGGACCGCAGGTCGCCGCGCTGATCGCGGTGTCGATCCTGGTGGCCGCGGCCCTCGTTCCGCCGCCCACCGGTTCCCCGGACGACCGCGACGCCGGCGCCCCCGACTTGCCCCGGACGCCACCGGGCACCGGGCCGATCGGGCAGAATACGAGCCATCGCTGAGCTCATGCGCCGATTCCCGAGGAGTACCCTGATGTCGCGAGTCACCCCCGCTGCACGCACCACCGTCGCCCTCGCCTTCGCCACCGCCGCAGCCGCGGCCGCGCTCACCGCGGCGCCCGCCGGCGCCGCGCCGCAGGGCCAGGTGGACGCGGGCACCGGTTTCTCCTCGGTCAACTACGGCGTCGGCTGCTCGTACAGCATGACGGTGCCGGTCAACTCCTCCGGTCTGGTGAGCTTCTACGACTGGAAGGGCCCCGGGTACCCGCCGCTGCTGATCGGCCGTGCGCAGGCCTCGGGTGCCAATGCCGCCGTGACCTGGTGGCCGAAGCGACAGGGCATCCGCAAGCTCTATGCCGAGCAGAACGGCCAGCGCTCACGCATCACCACGGTGCGTGTCAGCCAGGGCTACGGGTCCGGCGGCATGTGCTTCGCCTTCCCCTGATCGGTATCGGCTACCGATCTGCGCCGGCCCCGACCCGGGGAGCGCCACCGGTTGCGGCGCGGAGCCGCCGCGACGTCGTTCCCGGTTCACCAGCAGGCGGCGGCACGGATCCTCCACGAAGGCATAACTGGCGGCCGAGACACCGATGGTCAACAGCACGGTCAGAATCCACACGGTGACGAAGCGGCCGTCGAAGGCCGGGATCCCGAACAGCCCGAAGACCCCGGTCAGCACCGCCAGGTGCCAGATGAAGATCCCGTACGACCACCGGCCCAGCGCGGTCATCGGACCCGAGTTCAGGAACCGGAACGGCCCGGCCGAGCACACCAGCGGCGCCAGCACGGCGTACGCGGCAATCGCGCCGAGCACCATCTTGCCGACGTACTGCATGTTGGCGAGGTCGCCCATGCCGACCGGCCCGGCCAGCGGCGTGCAGGCCAGCCCGTAGGCCACGACGGCGACGCCCAGCATCAGCGGCCGGTTGGCCGAGATCGCCACCGCGCGGTGGGTCAGCCGGGACGGATACGCGGTGAGTTCGGCGGCGGTGGTCAACTCGGCCAGGATCAGGCCCGCCAGGAACCACGGCAGATGCCCGAAGACCCAGTTCTTGCCCTCCACGCCGTCGGCCAGGTTCAGCACCGGCACCAGCCACGCCCAGCCGAGGCTCGCCGCCCCCACCGCCAGCAGCAGCGGGATGCGCAGCCGCGCCCGGGCCCCGCGCAGCGCCATCAGCGCGACACCGATCAGCGGCAGCAGCGCGTAGAAGGCCACCTCCACCGACAGGCTCCACATCTGGGTGAGCCCGGGCGCCAGCGTCAACGGGAAATACACCTGGGTCAGCGTCAGGTTGGCCAGCCACACCGTGGCCGAGGCCCCGCGGGCCTGTGGCAGCAGGGTGAAGACCGCGATCACCGCCAGCGTGTACGCCGGCCAGATACGGACGATCCGGTGCCGCAGATAGCGCGGCACGTTCGGCGCGGGAATCTCCGGCCGCCGCGCCGACGCCGCGTACGGCCGCCACAGCAGAAAGCCGGAGAGGGCAAAGAAGAGGGCGACAGCCAGGTCGAGCCGACCCAGGATCGGGCCGAGCACCGGGATCTCCACCGTGCGCGTCTGGAAGGCGACGTGCGTGGTGAGCACGCCGAGGGCGGCGACGGCGCGCATCCCCTCCAGTTGCGGGAAGTAGCGGCGGTAGGTGGGCGACGGCGGAGACCCGCCCGGCGTGCGCCCGCCCCGGCCCGACTCCGCGTCCACCTGCTGTCCCCTCGCCCTGTAGTTCTGCCGGTGCCGCGGTGATTCCGGTCCTGCCGGGGGCCGCGCCCGTTCGCCCCCAGCCTAGACAAGGGCCCGGTCCCAGTAGGCTGACCTGCATGTCCGAGCCGCACCCGCGCTTGTCCGCCCGCGACCTCGCGGGACCGGTAGCCCTGTTCCTCGGCACGGTGCTGCTGGTGATCGCGATCGGTGCCGGACCGCTGATCGGCCCCAAGCTGACCAAAGTCCCGCTCACCGTGGATCAGACCTGGGTGTCCGACGGCTCGGACGGCACCCGCATCCTGGACCGCTGTTCGCTGGAACGCGACCGCGCCCGGATCGCCGAAGCCACGGTCCACCAGCAGCGTCGTATCCTCGCGGTACGCCCGGCCGATGCGCAGGTGGTGACCCTGCAGGCGGGCACCGCCCTGACCGTCGAGCATCTTCGAGAGGGCGGCCGGACGGTGAAGCCCTCGTGTGACGAGCCCACGATCGCGGCCATCCTGGACCGGGTGACCCTGGACCGGCGCACCGCCGCCCCGACCGGCGCATCGGGTATCCAGTACGACGACGAGCACGCCGCCGTCACGATTCCCGACCGCCGCGGCTACACCTATCTGCTGCCATACGGTTTCGATCCGGCCGGCGCGCACTACTTCGATCCGGTGACCCGGCAGAGTCTGCCGATGACGGCGAAGGGCACGCAGACGATGGGCGGCCGGGAGGTGACGCACTTCGTGGTCGACGTCCCGGAGACCGATCTGTCGGAGGCGCAGCAGGATCCGCGCGCGGTGATCGTCAAGCCCGCCTCCTGGTTCGGCACCTTTCCGGGTGTGCGGCCGGGTGAGCGACTGACGGCCACCCTGCGTCACCGCGCCACCCTGGAGTTGTATGTCGACACGACGACCGGTGTGCTTATCGCCGAGCGCGCCGTCGTGAACGAGGTCTACCGATTCACCGCCGAGTCGGCCCGCACGCCGGCTCTGCGCGCCTTCGAGCTGACCGGGGTGGACACCACCCTGTGGTCGGACGAGCAGACCATCCGCGACGCAGCCGAGGACGCCACGCACCGCGCCCGCACCGTCGCGCTGGCGACCCGCATCGTGCCGATCGTCGCGGGCATACTCGGCGCCGCACTGGTGGCCCTCGGCACCTGGCTCGGCCTGCGCCGCCGTCCCACCCGCACGGCCGAAACACGAGTTACCGGCACCAGAGAGACCTCCGTGGACACATAGACCACGGACCCCCGCCCTGTGCCACTAACTCGCGCGTGACCCGCGGGCGCTTCCCCGCCTAGGGGATCTCGACTGCGCTCGATCCACGAAAGAGGCGCTCGATCCACGAAAGAGGCGCTCGATCCACGAAGAAGCCACTCGGATCCCACCTGCCGCAGTCCTTCGGGACCCCCTGCGGCTACCCCCGACGTTCGGTGGCCGCGATCCAGGCGGCGGTGGCCAGGACCGAGACGGTCGCGCAGATCGCGGCGATCACCGCCAGCGAGAGCACCGAGTGGGCCACGGTGACGATCAGCACCACCTCGATCACCAGCACCCCGAAGGCCGGCAGACCGCCGCGCGCGCGGTCCCGGGCGATCGCCGCGAGCAGCAGCAGTTGCAGCACCGCGAGCATCGCGCCGGTGTAGGCGAACAGCCACAGCAGCCCGGCCACGCCGCGATAATCCGGCGAGACCACCGTGGGCACCAGCGGTCCGGCCACCGCGGCGGCCACGGTCACCGCCGCGCCGATGGCGGCGAGCACCTGCGTCGCCGAGCGCAGGGCGCGGCCCGAGCGCACCGGGTCGGCCAGCCGCGGATAGATCACCACGCCGACCGCCTGCGGCAGCCAGAAGGCCGCCTTGGTGGCGACCGCACCGAGCGCGTACAGACCGGCCTCGTGCGGGGTCAGCACGCTGCGCGAGAGCAGCAGGTCCGCGGACACGGCCGCGATGATCACCAGTTGCACGCCCGATGCCCAGAGCACCCCCGACACCCCGAGCGTCCCAGTCGCCGAAACCGGGATCGGCGAGGGCGGCCGGGGACCCGGGACCGGACGCGCGGCGACCACCACCACGGCCACCGCGGCCAACAGGGTTCCCACCGTGCCCGCGGCCAGGGCGCCCGCGGCATCGCCACCGAGCAGCACCGCGACGATCACCGGCGCGCTACGCGCCACGCCCACCCCGGCGAGCAGGCCGCCGAGCGCGGCGAATCGGCCGTCGCCCTGCAGGAAGCCCTGGCCGCCGGCGATCACCGCGAGCGGGGCCGCGCCGGCCATCGCCGCGAACGCCGGGGCGGCGCCGGTCCGCGCGATCACCGTCATCGCCAGCGCCCCGCCCACCGACAACACCGCGACCGCCACGGTGACCACCGCGATCAGCCGCCACAGCGCGGTGCGGGAGGTCCCGCGCACCACCTCGCGGGCCACCACGGTCTGCAGGGCCAGCGCCGGCACCGAGAGCACCAGCATCGCGGCCAGCAGCACCGCGAACTCGCCGTAGGCTGCCGGGCCGAGCAGCCGGCTGGCCGGCAGCTGCACCAGATACGCGAGCAGGTTCGCCACCAGCGAGCCCGCGGTCACCACGCCGAGCGAGCGCACGGTGCCGCCCCGGACACGCGCGGCGCGCGCATCGGGTGCCCGGCGTGCCTCGACCATGCCGACAAGTCTGCCCTGCCCGCGGCCCGTGCCGACCGCGCCGCCCCGGCGGGCGCGCCCCCTATAGACTGCTAGCGCAGCAATCCACCGAATGACAGCAGGCGATCAGACTCGATGTACGACACCGAAACCTTCACCGAGCCCGACCCCGCCGACGTCGGCTCGCGCCTCGATCCGGTGCTCGCCCGGAGTTGGCTGCTGGTGAACGGTGCCCAATCCGAGCGTTTCGAGCCGGCCGCCCGCTCGCGCGCCGACATCGTCGTCTTCGACATCGAGGACGCCGTCGCGCCCAAGGACAAGGACTCCGCCCGCGACAACGTGGTGCGCTGGATGAACGCCGGCCATTCGGACTGGGTGCGCATCAACGGCTTCGGCACCCCGTGGTGGGCCGCCGACATCGAGGCCCTGTCCACCACCTCCGTCGGCGGCATCATGCTGGCCATGGTGGAGTCGGTGGACCACGTCACCGAGACCGCGCGCCGCTTGCCGAACGTGCCGATCGTCGCCCTCGTCGAGACGGCCCGGGGCCTGGAGCGCATCACCGAGATCGCCGCCGCCAAGGGCACCTTCCGGCTGGCCTTCGGCATCGGTGACTTCCGCCGAGACACCGGCTTCGGCGAGAGTCCGCTGACCCTGGCCTATGCGCGCTCGCGGTTCACCATCGCCGCCAAGGCGGGCAACCTGCCGTCGGCGATCGACGGTCCCACCGTCGGCTCCAGCGCACTCAAGCTGAGCGAGGCCACCGCGGTGAGCGCCGAGTTCGGCATGACCGGCAAGATCTGCCTCACCCCGGACCAGTGCGCGGCCGTCAACGACGGCCTCTCGCCGTCGCAGGACGAGATCAGCTGGGCGCGCGAGTTCTTCGCCGAGTTCGAGGCCGACGGCGGCGAGATCCGCAACGGCTCCGACCTCCCGCGCATCGCCCGGGCGACCAAGATCCTCGACCTGGCGCGCGCCTACAACATCGTGCCGAGTGGTTTCGAGTCGCCCGATCACCGGCCGCCGCCCACCGACACCTATCACTACTGACCGCCCGGGCTGTCGCAGAGCGCACATGAGTACGG
>CAZEOP010000086.1:0-13279 GCA_964513715.1 uncultured Gordonia sp. | reverse complement strand
GATGTGCAGCAGGTCGCCGCCGAAGACGGTGAAGTCGTTGAAGAACTGGGTCAGATTCGGGAACATTTCGTGTCCTCTCGTGAGTTGGTACATCGGGTTCGATGTGCCAAAAGCGTTGCACGACAACGGCTTCCGATCATCTTGAGGAGAGGGGCATCACAGGGGTCGGTCAGCGGTGACATCACCCACTTGTAGCGACCGGGAGGCCGGTCCGACGGCACAGCCTCGTCATATGCGCGGATCGTTCGATGAACGCACGCTGGGCGAAATCCACCCGTCATGCGGAGTTCACCGGCGGTGGCCGGAGTTCACCTGAGCGGGCGCTTAAACCAGTCTCAAGTTCAGCTTAAGAGATGCCGGGTGACAGACTGTGTTGATGGAACAGATCGGACAGCGCCGCGGGCCCGCGCAGATCAGGCGCCTGGGTGTCCTCTCCTGGTCGATGCTGGGCATCGTCGTCCTCGTCGCGGTGGTCGCGATGGCGGTGAGCGCGGTGAGCGGCATCCTGATCCCGCTCGCGATCGCGGTGATCATCGGCGTGGTGCTCGAGCCGATGGCCGCCTTCCTCGAGCGGCACCGGGTACCGCACAACCTCGCGGCGGCGCTGACCCTGCTGACCGCCCTCGCGGTGATCGCGGCCACCCTGACGCTGGTGATCCGCGGTTTCATCGACCAGTGGCCGGAAATCCAGAGTCAGCTCACCGCGGGCTGGAACAGTTTCGTCGCGTGGTCGCGGAACCTCGATCTGGAGCAGGCCTGGCTGGACCGCGGCCGGGCCGCGGTGGAGGATCTGGCCCCGGCCGTCGGCTCGGGCGTCTTCGGGGCCGTGTCGAGCACCTTCTACGGCGCCGTCTCACTGATCATGGGCATCTTCTTCGCGCTCTTCTTCCTGTTCTTCGTGCTGCGCGACGGCCAGCGCTTCGCCGCCTGGTTCGCCCGGGCGCTGCATCTGGATGCCGGCACGGTCGACGAGGTCGTCGGCATCTCGCGCCAGTCGATCCGGGGTTACTTCCGCGGTACGGCGATCACCGCCCTGGTGACCGCGCCGATCTTCATGATCCCGCTGCTGATCCTGGGCGTGCCGCTGGCCATCCCGATCTTCATCCTCTACTTCTTCCTGTCCTTCGTGCCCTTCCTCGGCGCCTGGATCGCCGGCGCCTTCGTGGTGCTGATCGCCTTCGGCTCCGGCGGCGCGGGCGCCGCGGCGATCATGGGGGCGACCTTCCTGATCTCCAACGGCACCATTCAGAGCGCGGTCAGTTCGTGGGCACTGGGCTCGTCACTGCGGCTGCACCCGGTCTCGGTGCTGCTGGCCACCATCATCGGCGGCACCGTGGCCGGTCTGCTCGGCATGGTGCTGGGCGCACCGCTGCTGGCGGCGGCCGTCAAGTCCACCGAGGCCGTCCTGCGTCGCCGGAGTGAGGCGGACCGCTCCGGCCCCGCCGAAGAGCAGCCGGACCCGCTGCAGCAGCCCGAGCCGCCGCAGCAGCCCGAGCCGGATACCCCCGAGGCTCCGGTTCAGCCGGCCTGATCCGCGCAGTCGCTCAGCACCCGGGTCATCGCGTCCTTCTCGGCCGCGGTCACCCAGAGGTCGTAGGCGGCCTTCACGGCGATCTGCCGCGCCGCATAGGTGCACCGGTAGGAGCGGTTCGGCGGCAGCCAGCTGGCGGCGTCGGCGTCGCCCTTGCTCTGATTGATCCGGCCCTGCGTGGCCTGCAGATTGCGCGGATCGTTGGCGAGTTCGGTGCGCCGCTGCGGCGGCAACTGCTGTGCACCCTTCTGCCACGCATCCGACAGGGCGACGACGTGGTCGATCTGCACCAGGTTCGAGGTCTGCGCACCGCGGGTGAACTCGACGGTCTGTCGCGTGTACGGATCATCGAGGATCCCGGACTCGACGACGCAGCCGCGGGTGCCCGGCTTGGCGACGGTCTCCCGAAGATCGCGCCGCAGGATGTCGTTGCGGGTGTCGCAGCCGTTGCGGCCGTACTCGACATCCACCGCATCGCTCCAGCGCTGCCCGAATTCGGCGCGGGTGTAGCCGGTCTTGGCGGCTCGGCCCTTGACCGCAAGCGTGTCCAGCGTCGCCAGGGCCGCCCGGGACAGCTCGGCTACCGAAGGCTCGGCCGAGGTTGCGGCGGATGAGGGCGCTGTGGATGTTGGTACCGGGGACGTCGGTACCGGGGATGTTGGTACCGGGGACGCCGGTACCGGGGATGGCAGCGCTGTGGGCGGCGATGACCCGGCGGCCGACGGGCCGGCGAGCGGAGCGGTGGGCGTGCAACCGGTGAGGGTGATCGCCGCGGCGGCGAGAACGAGCGCGGTCGGGCGGGTCCGCGTGAACGGGTGGGACATCGCCCATCAGTATCTCAGCCCGCCGGCGGGAGCGGCACGCGGAGGCTTTCGCGCACGGCGTTCTTGAGTAGTTCGCCCATCACCCGCCGGCCGGGATCGCCGAGCACCTCGCGGGCGACGGTCGCCGAGTCCTCGCCCGGGACGTCCTCGCCGCGCCAGACGTACTCGACCGGCGATTCGCCGGACAGCACCGCGACCAGGTTGCCGAAGGCGGTGGAGTCGGGATCGTCCAGGTAGCCGCCGTGCGCGCGGATACCGGCGACCAGTTCCCCGTGGTGCCCGGGCCCGTGGCCGTAGTAGCCGGTGTCCAGTCGGGTGACGCCCGGTGCGCTGTCCGGGTCGCCGCCGTGCACGCCGCCGCCGTAGCTCTGCGCCCAGTGAATCGGATCGCCGGGCGGGGTCATCGAGAAACGCTGCACGGCCGGGTTCGGATCGCGCCACGGACCGTCTGCGGCGCCGGTGCCGGCCGAAGAGGCGAAGACGACGGCGTCCGCGCGCAGCCCGTACTGCTCGGCGGTGCCGACGATCGAGCCGCCGTACGAGTGCCCGATGTAGGTGACCGGTGCCCCCGGGCTCTCCCCGGCCACCTCCAGATCGAGTGCGGCGCCGAAGCCGACCAGACCCCGGCCGATGTCCCGGGCCGGTTGCGGGTCGATCGCGGTGCCGCGGTAGCCCGCCGGATCCTGCAGACCCAGGGGCGGCAGCACCTGCTGCGGAAAGTCGCCGTCGACGTAGACGAAGACCGGTGCGCCCGAGCGCTCGGCCAGCGCGCGGGCGCGGCGGGCGTTGTCCGCGGCGGTGCCCGGGCCGGCGCCGGTGCCCGGCACCAAGACCCCGACGCCGGGCGGGCTGCCGGACAGCTCGCCGATCTGCTCGATGTAGTGCCCGTGGCCCGCCGGATCGAAGGCGATCAGCCGGGACGACAGCAGACCGCGCAGTTCGCGGGCCCGGTCGCCGTCGCCGCGCCCGGCGGCCACCTCGACCGCCAGGGCGCGGCGCACGTTCACCGCGTTGGCATCGATGCGCACCGGGAACGGCACCCCGTCCAGGTTGCCGAGCAGCGCGGGATCGGCCGTCCGCAGCGCGGCGATCTCGCCCGGCGACAGGCTGAGGAAGAAGGTGCGCCGATCCGCCGGCGTCAGCGCCGCCAGCCCGCCGACCACCTGGTCCGGGGCCGCCCAGCCGCCGCCGGGCCGGGGAACCCGGTGGCCGTCGCCGGCGATCAGCCCGGTGAGCTCGGTCAGGCGCCGGCCCAGATCGCGGTCCAGAGCCGCGGCCCGGTGCAGCAGCGTGCGGATCCGGGCCGAGAGATAGCGTGCATCGGCGCCGCGCGCCGGTGCCGGCGGGCTGACGTAGCCGGTGTCGCTCACGAGGAAGCCCTCGCCCTGACCGGCGTCCACCAGCTGCAGCAGCCGCCCGCGCACCGGTTCCAACTCGGCCGCGCTCGCGCGCACCGCCGCCGACAGCTCGGTCAACGTCCGCACCAACCGGCGCAGCCGGGTGCCGGTGGTGCCGATCGCGACCGCGGCGGCATCGTGGGTCACCCCGATCCAGGCCGGATCGCCGTCGAACACCGCCTGGGCGCGTGCCGTCGCGGTCAACATCCGCTGCGCGGCAGCGTCGGCGGCGTCGGCCCCGGCTGTGTACTGCTCCAGCGGCCAGGCCCGGACCGCAGTGATGCCGACGGCTTCGCGCGCGCTCACCGGTCGGCCCCGTCGTGGGCGGCTCGGGCGCGCAGTTCGGCGGCCGCGGCCGCGTCACTGGCGCGGGTGAGCGCATCGAAGCGGCGCACACCGTCGCCCAGGTCCCGCAGCCGCCGGCCCGACTCGGCGGCCGCCTCCTGCGCGGCGCGCGCGCACGCGTGCAGCGCGTGCAGCCCGGCACTCCCCTCGGCGCCGGTCAGGCCGGCCGCCGGCGTCAATGCGCAGAGCTCGTCGCCCGCGTTCTGCCAGGCCGCGGCGACGGCGCGCAGCCCTTCCGGAGAGATCCCGAACTCACTCATGCGCTTATTTCACGCGCGCGGCGCGGACCGGTGCGGGTGCCGTACACAGCAGATACCGAAGGCCCGAGCTGTCCACAGCTCGGGCCTTCGGGTCTGGCGGGGGAGGATCAGACGTGCTGCAGGCTCCGCAGCACCCCGGCCTCGGCGTCGGCCAGGAGGTTCTCGACCGTCTCTCGCGAGTCGGTCTTGTTGGTCCCGATGAAGCCGTTGGGGCCGCGCTTGATCCAGCCGGTCACATACAGTCCGGGGATCGGCTCCCCGTCCCGCGTGACGCGCCCGGCGACATTCTCGACGGTGCCACGGGCCTCGTCGAACGGCAGGCCCGGGACCGGGCGGCCGCGGTAGCCGATCGCGGTGAAGACCAGGCCGGCCGCCAGTTCGACGTACTCCTCGGTGCCGGTGCGGCGCAAGCGCACCCCGCTCACCCGCGCGGTACCGAGGATCTCCTCGGGCGTCAGGTTGAAGGCGAGCCGGATGTACGGCTCCTCCGGCAGCGGCCGCGCCGCGATCTCGCGCAGCAGGGCCAACTTCTCGGCGGCCTCCGGACCGTGGGCGCCGGTGTCGCCCAGCACGTCGGCGTCGCCGAGTTGCGCCAGATCGGCCGGATCCACCCAGACGCGCGGCGTGCCGTCGGCCAGGCCGATCAGCTCCGGCAGGGTGAAGGCGGCGTGCTCTGGGCCGCGCCGGCCGACGACGACGATCTCGCGGATCGACGAATCACGCAGTGCGGCGAGAGCAGCCAGGTCGATACTCGTGGTGGCGAGCCGATTCGGATCGGCGGTGAGGATGCGGGCCACGTCCAGGGCGACGTTGCCGTTGCCGATCACCACGGCGCGTTCGGTGTCGAGCGCCGGAGCCGCCGCGGTGAAGTCCGGATGGCCGTTGTACCAGCCGACCACCGAGGTGGCGCTCTGCACGCCGGGCAATTCGACGCCGGGCACCTGCAGCGGCCGGTCGGTCGGGGCCCCGCCCGCCCACAGCACCGCGTGGTGCTGCGCGCGCAGCTCGTCGAGCGTGACATCCCGGCCCACCTGCGTGTTCAGCAGGATCTGCAGGCGCGGATTGCGGGCGATCTCGTCGAACAGATTCGCCACGCTGCGCGTCTGCCGATGATCCGGGGCGACGCCGAAGCGGGCCAGGCCGAACGGCTCGGACAGCCGCTCGAAGATCGTCACCCGGACCTGACGGTGCTTGAGCAGTTCATCGGCGGCGTACATGGCCGAGGGGCCGGAGCCGACGATGGCGATGTTCAGCGGATCGGGCACGCCGCGCAGCGCCCGGGGCTTGTCGACCGGCGCCAGCGGCAGGCGCCAGCGCATGTCCACCGGGAAGCGCACCGCGTCGGGGTCGGGCGCCTCGTAGTGGTTGGCGTTCACCGAGGCGAAGCGCTGCTGGGTCGGCGGGACCCGGTGTCCGGGGGAGATGGCGCCGACCGGACAGGCCGTGACGCACGCACCGCAGTCGACGCAGGTCGACGGGTCGATGTAGAGCATCTCGGCCGTGGCGAAGTCGGGCTCGTCCGGCGTCGGATGGATGCAGTTCACCGGGCACGCGTAGACGCACGAGGCATCGCTGCAGCACGGCTGCGTGATGACATGGGGCATGGATCAGTGCGCGTCGTACGCGGGTTCACTGCGGAAGCGCGAGGAGCGGCCGTAGATGCCCAGCGCCTTCCAGATCTGCCGGGACACCGGATTCATCAGGCCGCACTGGTCGGCCAGCATCCGGACATCGCCGAAGACGTCGGACAGGAACTTCTGCGAGTCGTCGGACTTCCAGAACATCTCGCGGAAGACCTCGCGCGGGACGTCGAATTCCCGGCGGAAGGCGGCCGGCGGCCTGGCGATGGCGCTGCACAGCACTCGCATCACCACCGGCATGGCCAGCGACAGCAGCATCCGGGTCGGCAGGCTGCGGCCCGGGACGGTCTCACGAAGGTGGTGGTGGGCGAAGGAGATGTGCCGGGCCTCCTCGGCCACATGCAGCTCCATCACGGCGGCCATCACCGGGTGCACGTTGGCGCCGGCGCGCAGGAAGTCCTTCTGCAGGTGATCGATCGGCTCCTCGCCGGCCAGCACGCCGAAGAAGAAGATCGACGGCCACAGGGTGGAGAACAGCGGGATGATCGGGTCGAGGATGCGCAGCGGGCGCGGCATGCCGGGCACGTCCATGCCGACCCGGTTCACCATCTCCTGGAACATCAGGGTGTGGTTGCACTCCTCCTTGGACTCGTGCGTCACATAGCGGAAGCGCTTGTCGCCGTTCTTGAGCTTCGAGGCGTACTGCAGCAGGCCGCGGATCAGGATCGACTCGAACTGCAGGCCCACCTTGGCGACGTTGGCCTGGCGCCACATGCCGATCTCGATCTGCTTGTCGACCGGCAGCGACTTGTACCAGGGGTGCTTGCCCACCGGGTCGACCTCGGGATCGAGGATCCAGCGCTCGTCGCCGGGTACGATGGCCATTTCGGGCGCATCCCAGGCGATGTGGATGTACGGGTCGAAGTTGCGGTGCACCGAGGCCTCGGAGAGGTCCTCGACGATCTGCAGGTAGTCGGCCTCGGTGCCTGACTTGTCCGCGGGCGGCTCGTAGGCGATGGGCCGCGGCTGAGTGCTCGTCATGGTCTTTACCTTCCGTCCCCGGGCGGCACTGCCCGGAATGAGAACGTGTACTGACTCAACGCTGACATCAAGCGGTGACGATGTCAATGAGCAATGGCAAGGTCTCCTCGGGTGCGGGATGTGGAACTGCCCGGCTGGCCACATCGGTGAGAGGTCCGCCACAATACGGACGTGGATTCCATGGAAATCGTGGCCGTCGTCGTGCTGTGCGTGTTCGCGATCGCGGCCGCCAACACCTTCGCCCCGCGCCTGCGCGTGGCCGCGCCGTTGCTGCTGGTGGGCGTGGGGGTGGTGGTCAGTTTCCTGCCGCGCGTTCCGGCGATCAGCATCGATCCGGAGATCATCCTGGTGGGCCTGCTCCCGCCGCTGCTGTTCGCCGCGGCGGTGGCGATGCCGGCGATGGACTTCAAACGCGACTTCCGGGCCATCGGCGCGCTGTCGATCCTGTTGGTGATCATCTCCTCGCTGGTGCTGGGGCTGTTCTTCACCTGGGTGTTCCCGGACATGAACTACGCGCTCGGCGTGGCCCTGGGGGCCATCTTGAGTCCGACCGATGCGGTGGCCACCGGCGTCATCAAGCGGATCGGCGCCCCCGGCCGCATCGTCACCGTGCTGTCCGGCGAGAGCCTGTTCAACGACGCGAGTGCGCTGGTGGTCTTGCGCACGGCGGTGGCGGCGACGGCCGCGAGCATCTCCTTCGGCGGTGCGGCCCTGAACTTCCTGTGGTCGTTGCTGGCTGCGATCGCGGTGGGTGCCGCGATCGGCGTGGTGCACAGCCGGGTCCGGGCCCGGATCGGCAATCCGGCGGTGGCCACCGCGGTCTCGTTCACCGCGCCCTACCTGGCCTACCTGCCGGCGGAACTGCTCGATGCCTCCGGCCTGGTCGCCGCGGTGGCCGCCGGGCTGGTGGTGGGTCGCAGTTCGATGCGGCTGCTGACCGCCGCGCATCGGCAATCGGACCGGCAGGCCTGGCACACCGTGGAGTTGGTGCTGGAGGGCGCCGTCTTCCTGATGATGGGTCTGGAACTCAAAGCCCTGGTCAACGACGTCGCCAACAGCCACGACAGTTGGACGCACGCGCTCTGGCCGGCGCTCGGCGCCTTCGCGCTGGTGCTGGTGATCCGGCTGGGCTTCGTGATGCCGCTGCTCTGGTTCACCGGCCGCCGGCACCGCCGGCTGATCGCCACGGCACCGACGCTGGAGGCGATGAAGGACCAGCTGCCCGACGAGCTGGCGGACACCGCCGCCCGCCGCTACTCCATCCGGCTGGATCGGCGACTGTCGGACATCGCCTACTACAGCGCCGCCCGGATGGGGCCGCGCGAGGGCATGGTGGTGGTGTGGGGCGGCCTGCGCGGCGTGGTGACGCTGGCGGCGGCGCAGACGCTGCCGGCCGAGACCCCGCACCGCTCGCTGCTGGTGTTGGTGGCCTTCCTGGTGGCGGCGCTGTCACTCGCGCTCCAGGGCGGCCTGATGGGGCCGGTCGTGCGCGCGCTGCGACTGCCCGACCAGTCGGCCGATGTGCGGGACGAACGACTCCGGCTGCGCGGCGAGATGATCGACCTCGCCCAGGGGATGCTGCGCGATCCGGAGGTGATCGGTGACGACTCGATCCTGGCCAACCAGGTGAAGCTGGTGCGTCAGCTGGAGACCCCGGAGGACGACGACGAGACCCAGGACGTATTGAGTCAGCGCCTGGAGAACGCCCGCGCGCTGCGGAAGGTGCGTCGCTCGATCATCGCCGAGCAGCGGGCCGCCCTGCTGAGTTACCGGGATCGCGGCACCTACAGCTCCGACGCGCTCACCGCGGAACTGGCCAAGCTCGACGCCGAGGAACTCAGCCTGAACGTGTCGGCGCTACCGGCGTCGTGACCGGCGGCGCCGACGGCAGCGTCTCGCGGGCGACGAGCCACATCACCAGCGCCACCACCATCGTCAACCCGGTCACCGCGAAGGCCGGGCCGAATCCCCACACCGTGGCGATCGCGCCGGCGGCCAGCGGCCCCACCACCGCCCCCAGGTCCGAGGCCATGCCGTAGGCGGCCAGCGCCGAGCCGCCACGCTGCCGGGTGCCCAGGACGTCGCCCAGCGCGGCCTGGTGGGTGGGCGCGAACAGTCCGGAGCCGAGCCCGGCGACGGTGGTGAGCAGCAGTGCCACCGTGAGATTGGGGGAGTAGCCCAGCGCGATCGTCGCGGCCGCGCCGACGGCCAGGCCGGGCAGCAGCACCGGGCGCCGACCGAACCGGTCGGACAGCCGGCCCGCGGTCAGGATCGCGAGCATGTTGCCGGCCGCGTAGAACGCGAGGATCACCCCGGCCCAGGTGTCGGACCGGCCGAGGGTATCGGTCACGAACAGCGGCACCAGCGCGATGCGCACGCCCATCGTCGCCCAGCCCTGGGCGAAGTTGGAGGCCAGGATGGCGCGGTAGGCGTTGTCGCGCAGGGCGCGGCCGAAGGTGACGGTCTCCACCGGGCCGGCGTCGCCCGGCGTGTCGGCCGGATGGGCCGGGACCGGCGGCAGCATCGTCGCCACGCCGACCGCGGCGATCACCAGGGCGATCGAGTAGACGATGAACGGCATCTGCAGGCCGAAGCCGACCAGACCGGCGCCGATCAGCGGGCCGGTCAGGTTGCCGATGAGGAAACCGGCCGAGAAGTAGCCGGACGCCCGCCCGCGCAGGGCGGGCGGGGCCAGCCGGATCAGCAGCGCCATCGCCGAGACGGTGAACATCGTCGAGCCGATGCCGCCGGCGGCGCGGAACATCAGCAACTGCCAGTAGCTACCGGCGAAGGCGCAGGCCAGGGTGGAGGCCGCGACGATGAGCAGGCCGGTCAGATAGATCCGGCGTTCGCCGAGAACGGTCACCAGCCGCCCCGTGGCCGGGGCGAACAGCAACCGCATCACGGCGAACGCCGAGATCACCGCCGACACCGCCGTCACCGACACCCCGAAGGTGCTGGCGAACAGCGGGAGCGCCGGTGCGATCAGTCCGTAGCCCAGGGCGATGACGGCATTGGCCGCCAGCAGTACCCAGAGCCCGCGCGGGAGCTGTCTCAGTTGTGCCGCACGATCATGACCGGCACCTGGGCGTGGTGCAGCACCTTCTGGCTGCGCGAGCCGAGCAGCAGGCCGGTGAAGCCGCCGCGACCGCGGCTGCCCATCACGATCAGCGAGGCCGAGTCGCCGGCTGTGTCGAGGATGGCCTTGCCCGGCTCCTCCGGGATCACGACGCGCGTCACCTGGACGTCGGGGTAGTCCTCGCCGTAGCCGGCCATCCGCTCGGCGACGGCCTCGACGGCCTGCTGGGACATCTCGGCGATCTCATCGGCCGAGAGTCCGAAGCCGTGCAGGGCGTCGGCATCCAGCGGGGTCCAGGTGTGCACCGCGATGAGCTCGGCCTTGCGCAGGTCCGCCTGGCGGTAGGCCTCGGCGACGGCCGGATCGCTCACCTTGGAGTCGTCGACGCCGACCACCACGGGGCCCTCACCGAGCTTCGCTTCGGTGGGCACGATGACGACCTTGCTCTTGGCGTGCGCGGCGACGCTGGTGCTGACCGAGCCGAGGAACAGGCCCTTGAAACCGCCCAGGCCGCGGCTGCCCAGGACCACCATCTCGGAGTCCTTGCTGAAGTCGATCATGACGTGCGCGGCATCGCCCTCGGCGATGGAGCCGTGGATCGTGATGCCGGGGGCCACCTCTTCGGCGACCTTCGCGGCATCCTGGACATACTTGCTGACCTCGCCGCGGATCGCGTCGATCACGTCCTGCGGGATCACCAGACCGGGGGCGTAATCGCTGGTGGTGGTGGTGTACGCGGAGACGATCTTGAGGTCGGCGCCCTCGATCGCCGCGGTCTGTGCCGCCCAGCGCACCGCGTTGACAGCTTCGGCCGATCCATCCACACCGACAAGAATCACGCTCATCGTGAAATGCACATCCTCGATTGCACCGGCCCGGACGCGCCGTCTGTGCATCCGTCATCAAGCCTCGCCCCCATTCTGTCGCACCCGGTCGGCAGATGCACGGTCCGAGGGACTTTCGGCCCGCCGCGTATCGTCGGGAGGGTGAATCGCCGCGAACACCCCGAAATCCCCCAGGACATGGAGTACGACGATCTGCCCGAATCACAGGTGGCGCGGACCGAGCTGAGGCAGACGGCGATCACGGTTCTGGGGACGCTCGCGGTGGCCGTGGTGATCGCGGTGACGGGCACCTTCTTCGGCGGGGTGGCCCACGACGTCCTGTTGCTCGCGGCGCCCGCGGCGGTCTTCGCCGGCGGCATCGTGGCCGGGGTGCAGGCCTATCACTGCAATCAGGCGGGCGGACGCTGGCAGGTGTGGCAGGGCGGGATGTGGCTGCTCATGGTGATCTTCCTGACCTGGATCATCGGCGCCATCTCGGCGGTCGTCAGCTGAGTCGGCTCATCGACTGAGCAAGCGGACCGGCCCGCCAATCGCCCAGTCCGCCAGCAAGTCGGGGTCAGGTCCAGCTGGGCAGCCAGAGCTGCAGATTCCAGAAGTGGTTGCTGATCGGTGCGCCGGTCAGCACCGGCCACAGATAGGCGAAGTTCGCCACCACCAGCGCGACGTACCCGGCCACGGCCAGCACCGCGAGCATCCGGGTGGGCGACTGCCGGCCGCGCGCGGCACTAGCGAGCACGTCGCCGCAGCACAGCGCCAGCCCCATCACCAGGAACGGGGCCATCGCGGTGGCGTAGAAGTAGTACATCTGCCGGTCGATCGAGGCGAACCACGGCACGATCGCCGCGCCGTAGCCCACCAGCACCGCGGCATAGCGCCAGTCCAGCCGGAAGATCGTCCGCCACAGCGCCCAGGCCACCATCGGCAGTGCGAGCCACCAGAGCGCCGGGGTGCCGACCAGCATCTGGGCCCGGATGCAGTCGCTGCCGCCGCACTGATCGGGGCCGTAGTCGATCGCGTACAGCATCGGCCGCAGCCCCATCGGCCAGGTCCACGGCTTCGACTCCCAGGGGTGATGGTTGCCGGCGGCGTTGGTCAGCCCGGCGTGAAAGCGCAGGATCCCGGCCTCGTAGTACCAGAGGGACCGGAGCGCGGCCGGCACCCAGGCCAGTGGGCCGTCGGTGCCGACCTCGGTGCCCACCACATACCGGTACACCGAGGTCTCCGAGCGGAGCCAGAAGGCGAAGGTGGCCAGGTAGATGGCCACCGGCAGCACGGTGAGGGAGGCCAGGGCGGGCACGAGGTCCCGACGCAGCACCCCCTGCCAGGGCTTCGGGGCGTGATAGGCGCGTCGGGCCGCGACATCGAAGCCGAGCGACAGCAGGGCGAAGGCGATGACGGCGCCCGACCATTTGGTGCCGCAGGCCAGGCCGAGCATCACCCCGGCGGTGAACCGGTACCACCGGAAGCCCAGCCGCGGGCCGAAGGCGGTCTCGCGCATCCGGCCCTCGCGGTACACCCGGTCCATCCGCTCGCGCACCTGGTCGCGGTCGGCGATCAGCGCGGCGAAGGCCAGCACCAGGAACATGGCCTGGAAGATGTCGAGCATGCCCATCCGGGACTGCACGAAGAGCACGCCGTCGCAGATGGCGAACAGGCCCGCCAGCGCGCCGATCAGCGTCGAGCGGCTCAGCCGGCGCACCGACAGGTAGATCGCCAGCACGATGATCACCCCGGCCACCGCCGGGGTGAACCGCCAGCCCATCGGCCCGTAGCCGAACAGGCCCTCGCCGATGGCGAGCAGCCATTTGCCGACCGGCGGGTGCACCACCAGGCCGTAGGCGGGGTTGTCCTCGATCCAGCCGCCGCCGGTCAGCACCTGCCAGCCCTGCGGGACGTAGTGCTTCTCGTCGAAGACCGGGGTGCCCTTGTCCGTCGGATGCGTCAGATCCCAGAACCGGGTCAGCACCGCCAGCAGGGTGATCACCACGCCGACGACGGTGCCGCGCACCCGGTCGGTCGCGCCGAAGACGGGCTCGGGCAACTCCGGTCCGGGGGCGGTGCCGAGGTCCTCGGGGCGCTCGCGCGGGGCGACGGTGGCGCGATCGGCGACGGCAGGACTCACAGGGGCGATGGTAGAGGAAGGTAGGTTGACTCAGGTGGATGGAGCACTGGTGCTGGCCGGCACGCCGATGGGACAGCCCGGCGATGCCTCCCCTCGGCTGCGGGAGGCGCTGGCGGGCGCGGACATCGTCGCCGCCGAGGACACCCGGCGCGCCCGGGGGCTCGCGGCCGCGCTGGAGGTGACCATCGGCGGCACGCTGCTCAGCTACTACGACCACGTCGAGGCCCAGCGCACCCCGCAACTGGTGGCGGCGAT
>CAZEOP010000085.1:0-13363 GCA_964513715.1 uncultured Gordonia sp. | reverse complement strand
GGAACGCGGGTTGGGTTAATAGCCCTCAGGGGTTCGAATCCCCTATCCTCCGCCATGTGCGTCAGTCCCCCCACCCGAGGAACGAGGGTGGGGGGACTGACGCATCTGGCGAATCGAACAGAGCGGATTCGGGAGGAGCGCCAGCGACGGCTCCCCTATCCTCCGCATCCGGCGAATCGAACCGAGCGGATCCTTCGAGGGCGCCAGCAACGGCTCCCCCCTCCTCCGCCGAGCCATGCGTCAGGACACAGTCGGCAGCCATGCCACAACTCGACACCCTGCGCACCACATACTGGTTTTGATATATTCGAATCATGTCGCCGACCGACTCACCGATCCACTGGCTCGGCTCAACCCAAGCAGACCTTCGGGACTTCCCGCACGAGGCCAAACTGCAGATGGGATTTCAGCTACGCAAGGTTCAGAAGGGTGAGGAGCCCGATGACTGGAAGCCGATGACCGAAATCGGCCCCGGCTGCCGTGAGATACGGGTCCGCACCGAGGACGGTCAGCATCGCAGTCTCTACGTTGTCGGCGGAAATCCGCGAGGGGTGTACGTCCTCGCCGCATTCGCGAAGAAGACCCAGAAGACCCCCGACTCGGTGAAGAAGCTGGCACGGAAGCGATTCCACGCCGCCCACCAGCATATGAAAGGACAGAAACCGTGAGCAGCAACTACGACCCCGAACTCGAAATCACGACCACCGCCGACCCGTGGGATGTCGTTGCCGACACCCAGGAGGAGGCAGAGAACCTCCGTGTCCGCGCAGAGATCATGGACGCGATCCAGGGCCGCATCGACGAGTTCGGATGGAACCAGTCCGTCACCGCTGCGCGCCTCGGTATCACTCAGCCCCGTGTGTCCGATCTCCGCCGAGGAAAAATCGACAAGTTCTCCCTCGACGCCTTGGTGAACCTCGGACGCGGCGTTGGCGTGCATGTATCGGTGTCGGTCGACGAGTCTCAGCGCGAGGAGCCTGCTCTCACTTAATCCAGTTACAACGACAGAACCCTCGATGCCGCATCAGGAATCGAGGGTTCTGTCGTCACTCGTCCTCATCCTGCACACACAGCGGCCCTCACCGAGTTCCGCGATACGGCCGATACCTGCGCAGTACCGCGGAAATCAGGCAGGCTCGAGGAAATTCAGCAGTAAGGCGGACGCCGAGGCCGTTGAACAGCGCGGATTCTCCGAGGAGAGCCAGCGGAGGCGCCCTACCCTCCACCGGCGTCCGGGCGGGCCGAGGTCAGCTGAACAGGCCGTCGAGACTGCCCCAGGGATCGGACGTACCCCCGCCACCGCCGCCGCCGGACCGGCTCACTTTGAGTGCCCTGTGGTCTTCGTTGTCGTAATCGTCTTCCTCGGCGTCGTAGTCGAACAAGCACCTGGCCCACACCGCGTATTCATCGGCCTTCTGGTCGGGGACCGCACGAAGGGTCACCGACTCTCCACCGGCGACATTCGCATTCTGGTCGGAGCCGAGGTGCGCCAGCGGGAGCAGCATGACCGCGGCGCCTATCCTGTCTCCGCTGTCCCACTTCGCGAGACCTGCCTGCAAGGTGTCGAAGTCACCGGCCTTGTACACGATGATCTGGCAGGGAGCGGCTTCGTTCCGGATGTTCTTCACGGTCACGGTGACTGACTGATCGGCGTTCACGCTGCCCGAGGCGTCGAGGGTTGCGGCGGCGGCCGGACCGGCCCCGAGGGCTGTGCCGACGAGGAGCGCCGCCGCGCTCATTCCCAACAGTGAAGCTTTGAGTGTCGTTCGCATGATCGTCCTTTCGTGGGGCTCGTACCGGTCGGCACAAAGATCACTATCCGGTCACGAAAGCCCCGTGACACCCGTCCGGACTACCTGTTCTTTCGTCCCGCACTACCTGGTCTTCGCGAATCTCGCCGCCCGGACCAGGTTCGGCAGGCGCCACCGGATACCGTCAAAGGGGCCGCACCCCACCGGGGGGCGGGCGAGTCGATGGAGGGGAGCGAACATGGCGAAGCCACGGTCCGGCTCCAAGGGGGTCCCCCGCGCCGAACGCGAGGAGCAGATCCTCGATGCCGCCGCCGCTGAGTTCGCCCTGCGCGGCTACGCCGCCGCCACGCTGGCCGACATCGGCGCCCGCGCCGGCATCTCCAAGCCGCTCATCCATTCCTACTTCTCCTCGAAGCAGGGCCTGTACTGCGCCTGCTGCCACCGGGCCGGCCGCGAGCTGACCGAGCGGATCGCCGAGGCCCTGGTGGACGGCGATCACTCGGCGATGGGCCGCGGCGCCGCGGTGCTGAACGCGCTGTTCACCGCGCTCGAGCCGCGACCGCACGATTGGAACGTCCTGTTCGATCAGACCGTGCCCGCCGGGAGCGAGGCGGCCGACGTGGCCATGGAGTATCGCCTCCGGCTGTTTGTGCAGGCCTCCGAGGGTATCGCCGCCTCGTTCGCCGACCGGCTGCCCGAGCCCGGCGACCTGGACGCGCTGACGCGCGTGTGGTCGGCGATGGTCTCGGCGCTGGTGGACTGGTGGCTGCACCATCCCGGCGAGTCCGCCGCCGCGATGGTGGCCCGTGGCGAGCGCCTGCTCGCCGCCCTCTCCGAGTGACAGTCGTCACTCTCGGGCCGCACTGACGGCCCACTCACCCGACATCCCGATCACGTTGACCGCGCCGTCAATATGACTCTAGGGTCATTTCGATTCGAGGTGCCGACAGCGCACCCCGGCGAGAGGAGTCCGCGATGGCGGGATCGGCACAGAGCACGTCCCTGACCCGATTCGGCGGGTGGGTGCAGCGCCACGCCCGCTGGGTCGTCGTCTTCTGGGTCGCCGTCGCGGGCCTGCTCAACGTGGCCGTCCCCCAGCTGGAACAGGTGGTCTCGAGCCACTCGGCAGACTTCCTGCCCCGCGACCTCCCGGCCAACCAGAACCTGGAACGCATGGCCGACGAGTTCGGCGTCCCACGCTCCAACGCCGTCAGCAGCGTGGTGCTGGTGAACGACGACGGCTTCAGCGCCGCCGACGAGAAGTACCTGGCGACGCTGACGTCCCGGCTGCTCGACGATCCGGAGAACGTCTCCTATCTGATCGACATGTACGGGAATCCGGTCACCCGCGACATCGCGATCAGCGACGACGGCAAGGCCGTCACCCTGCTCATCGCCTCGGCCGGCTCGGTCGGATCCACCCGGGCCCACCACGCGACCCAGGCCATCCGGGCACACATCGATGCCATCGCGCGGCCGGACGGACTCGAAGTCCACTACAGCGGCCCGACGGCCATGCTCTCGGATCTGTTCGAGCAGATCGACGTCTCCCTGCTCATCATCACCGGCGTCTCGATCCTGCTGATCACCCTGCTGCTGTTCGCGGCCTACCGGGTGGTCTCCACCGCGCTCATCCCGCTCATCACCATCGGTGTCACCCTGGCCGTGGTCCGACCGGTGATCGGCCTCCTCGGCCAGGCCGATATCCTCTCGATCTCGAACTTCACCATCGCGATCATGACGGCGCTGGTGCTCGGCGCCGGCACCGACTACGCGATCTTCACCATCGCCGGCTATCACGAGGGCCGCCGCGCCGGACGCTCCGTCGCCGATTCGGTGGCCCGCAGCTCCGGTCGCACCGGGCCCATCCTGATCGCCTCGGCGCTCACCATCGCCGCCGCCTGCGGCTCCATGATCTTCACCAAGATCGGCATGTTCACCACGGCCGGCCCGCCGACGGCGATCGCGGTGCTGATCACCCTCGTCATCAGCCTCACCCTGCCGCTCGCCCTGCTGGCTCTGGCCGGCGCGCGCGGCTGGGCCGAGCCGCGCCCGTCCACCGAGCGCCGCTGGCGCCGCCTCGGCGCCAAGATCATCCGGCACGCCGGGATCTACACCGCGGCCGCCCTGGCCTTCCTGCTCGGCACCGCGGCCATCACCACGACCTTCCAGATGAACTGGGACGAGTCCGCCATGCCGCGCGGGGAGACAGACGCCACCCGCGGTTACGCCGTGACCGTCGAACACTTCGGCCGCAACGAGATCGCGCCCGAGTTCGTCGTCGTGCGTTCGGACCACGACCTGCGGAACACCGCCGATCTGGCCGCCCTCGAGATGGCCTCGATCGCCGTGGCGAATCTGCCCGAGGTGGCCGCCGTGTACGGCCTCACCCGGCCCGACGGCAACCCGCTCGCCGAGGCCGCCACCGGCTATCAGACCGGCATCGTCGGCGACGAGCTGGCCGGGGCGCATCGGCAGATGGTGGCGGCCACCCCCGAGTTGCAGCGCCTGGCCTCGGGCGTCGCGCAGCTGAGCGACGGCGCCGACGAGGCCGTGCGCCGGATGCCCGAGCTGGTGTCCGGCACCCGCGAGCTCACCTCGATGGCCGGCGACGTCCTGGGCCGGCTCGACCGGCTCGACGCCGCCGCGCGCACCGCAACCGGGGGCCGCGGACTGGCCGACGGCGTGCCGGTGCTGCGCCAGAGTCTCGACCAGCTCCTGGATGCCGCCGAGGCGCTGTCCCGGCAGACCCAGGCCCTGGCCGCCGTCCAGCGAGCCGACCGTGTGTTCGCACCCTGGCGCAGCGCCGCACCCAGCGCCGCCTGCCGCGCGGATGCGGCCTGCCTGGCCGCCCGCGAGGCGTGGTCCGCGCTGAACCGGGCCACCGGCGGGCGGGCGGGCGCCGCCTTCGACGACCTCGGTGCCCTCACCGCGAGCCTGGAACAGGGCCGGCGGGCCCTGGCCGCCGGGATCCCCGAGGTGCGCCAGGCGCTGCCGCTGCTCGACCTGCTGGCCGACGGCTCCACCGACCGGCTCCGCGACGGCCTGACCCGGCTCAAGGGCGGCGTCGACGAACTCTCCGGCGGCTTGCAGCAACTGTCCGACGGCCTGCACGAGGCCCGCGCGGGCACCGACCAGACGGTGGCGATGACCGCGGAGCTGACCGACGGCCTGCACCGCGCCGCCGACTACCTGCAGACGATGAGCGCGTCGACCCGCTCCGGCCCGGGCGCCGGCTTCTATCTCCCGCCCGAGGCGCTGACCGATCCTCGCTTCGTGGAGGGCGGCCGGCTGCTCATCACGCCGGACGGCAAGACCGCTCGCATGATGGTGATGTGGGGGGTGAACCCGTACAGCCAGCAGGCGATGGCGGCGAGCCGGGAACTGCCCGGCGTCGTCGAACGCGCCCTGGCGCCCACCACGCTGGCCGGTGCGACGGCGTCGAACACCGGTCTGGCCTCCCTCTCGGCCGACATGCAGGACCAGGTCCGTCGCGATCTGCTGCTGTTCGCCACGGTGGCCGCGGTGGCCGTGTTGCTGATCCTGATGGTGCTGCTGCGCAGCATCCTGGCGCCGATCCTGCTGGTCGCCACGGTGCTGCTGTCGTTCGCCTCGGCAGTGGGCGTCAGCGTGCTGGTCTGGCAGCACCTGATCGGCATCGACCTGGACTGGTCGGTGATCCCGGTGTCGTTCATGGCGGTGATCGCGGTCGGCGCCGACTACTCGATGCTGTTCGCCTCGCGGATCCGCGAGGAGGCCGAGCACGGCGGCATGGTGCGCGGCATCCTGCGCGCCTTCGGCAGTACCGGCGGCGTCATCACCACCGCGGGCGTGGTCTTCGCGCTGACCATGTTCGCCCTGATGAGCGGCACGGTGCTGAACCTGGTGCAGATCGGTTTCACCATCGGCGTCGGCCTGCTGCTCGACATCGTGATCGTGCGGACGGTTCTGGTGCCCGGCATGATGGCGGTCCTCGGCGATCGGATGTGGTGGCCGGCCAAGCCGCCGGCGCAGCGCGCCGGGTAGCGGTCCGGCCCGGGACGGTCAGTCCGCCGAGCCGGGCCGGCCGCCGTGATCCGGGCGTGCGAGCGCGGGTATCCGCTGCCGTAGCCAGGCGGTGAACCGGCTGTCCCGGTGCGGCTCGGGCGCCCGGCCGGGACGCCAGCTGAATGCGGTGACCAGGAAGGCGACCAGCGGCACCGCCAGCAGGCCGCCAACGATTCCGGCCAGCATGATGCCCACCGCGATCGCCAGGATGATCACCACCGGGTGCAGCTTCACCGAGTAGCCGAGCAGGAACGGTTGCAGCACATGGCCTTCCACCGCCATCACCAGCACCAGCAGGCACAGCACGATCACCGCGTGCAGCCAGCCCTGCGTCGTCAGCGCCACGAGCACCGCCAGCGAACCGGCGACGAAGGAGCCGACGATCGGGATGAACGAGCCGAGGAAGATGATCGCGGTCAGCGGCAGCGCCATCGGCACGCCGAGGATCGCCAGACCGACGCCGATGCAGGTCGCGTCGATGGCGGCCACCAGCACCGTCGCCCGCACATACGATTCGAGGGTGCCGAATCCGGCCGATCCCGCACCGCGGATGTGGTCGCGATTGGCCTCCGGCACCAGCTTGGTGACGGTGTTCCACATGGTGCGGCCGTCGTAGAGGAAGAAGATCAGCAGGAAGACGGTCAGCAGCACGCCGGTGCCGATGCGGCCGCCGAAGGCCGCGGTGCCGATGGCACTGCTGGCGATCTTGCCCTCGTGACTCTTGACCCAGTTCAGGATCTCGTCCGCGCCCGAGCGCACCATGTCCGCATCGAGATGCAGCGGACCGGTGGCCAGCCAGTGCCGCGTCTGGTTCACGGTGTCGGTCAGTTCGCTCACCAGTTGCGGCCCGCCGGAGATCGCCTGCTGCACCACGAACGCCAGAATCGACGACACGATCAGCAGCGTGACGACGATGGCCAGCAGTACCGCGACCACCCGGGGCACGCCCTTGCGGACCAGCCAGCTGACCGGCGCCAGCAGCAGCGCCGAGAAGAGGATCGCGAGGGCGAACGGGAAGAGGACGTCCTCGAACTTCTTGAACAGATAGCCGACGACGACGAGCCCGGCGCCGATGACGAGCAGCCGCCAGGTCCAGGCCGCGGTCAGCCGGACCGCGACGGGCACTTTGGCGTCGTCGCTCTCCCTGATGGTCAGCGCCTTCGGCCCGTCGCCGGGCGGATTCGGTGTGCCGGTCACAGCGCCGAGCCTATCGAGCCCCGGAGACGAGAACGCCCCGTCGTCGAAGTTCGACGACGGGGCGGCTCGAATCCGCTCCGGTTCCGGCTCAGAAAAGCAGGTCGATCGGCGACGCGGCACCCTGCGAGAGCAGGCCGAGCAGCGGCGGGGTGACACCCGGCCGGAAGGTCGCCGAGATACCGGTGACCTTCTCGCCGCGGGCCAGCTTCGCCACCTGTGCCTTGGTCAGCGCCAGGTCGGCCACGTCGATCCGGCGCAGCGCGTCGGTGCCGTTCTGGTCGGTGGTCGAGGTCTTCATGCTGAGCACGGCCTTGCCATTGGAGACCCGGATGACCGGGTCGGCGAGGGCGATCTCGTACAGGTGGAAACGCGTGTAGGCGACGACGGTGCCCCGATAGCGCAGTTCACCCTTGCCGTCGTGCACGGTGTTCTTCGCCAGCTCGAAAGTCAGCGCACCGTCGCTCACCGACGAGCCGTCGTGCCCGACGACACCGCCCTGGGTGGTCTTGGCGAACGTCGAGTAGAAGTTCGGCGAGTACGCCCACACGAGGTTCTTCACTGCCGGCTTCGGGGTGTTCGGGCCGGGCTCGGTGGAGTAGTTGATCGGAACGTACTGCTCCTGAGCGGCGTTCACCGCGTCCGCGGCGCCGAAGGTGTAAATGCCCCAGCGACCGTTGGCCGGCGTGGTCAGCGTGAGCTTCGCGGTGAAGGTGCCGTCCGCGTGCAGCGGCACCGCCTGCTGGCGGACCGTCCGACGCAGGTCGAACGGCGCGTCCGGCACGCGGCTCAGGGCGTCCTTGCTGATGGCCCACTTCATGGCCGAACGATCGGTGGTGCGCGCCGACTCGGGCGCCCCCTGCGACGGCCGCCACTTCGGCGCGAACTTGCCGAAGGCGATGAAGGTGCCGTGCGGCACGCCCGGCGGCACCGGCATCGGCAGCCCGGAGGTGTTGGCGTTCGGGTCGAAGCCGCTGCCCTTGACGACGACGGCGTCGCCCGGGTGCAGCTGCGTGTCGCCGACCGGGGTCACCCCGTCGGCCAGGAAGACCGAGATGCTCGGCTTGTACTGCGGCGCGGCCTGCGCGGGAGCCGCGACCACGGCACCGGCCAGGGCGGTGCACATCGCGAGCAGGCTGATGAGTGCGAAACGGGCGTGCTTCATTAGCCAAGCCTAACCGATGGTCGTGTCCTGATACCAAGGACCTTCGTCCCCAGTCTCGGCTGCCCCTCCGTCGCAACGGGCCCGGTGCGGCGCCCGGAAACCGTCACTCGATCCGGTTGCCCTTCTCGTCCCAGTGCTCGGCGACCTTCTTGCTCGGCGGCACGCGCGGGGGTTCGCCGGGCATCTTCGGGTAGCTCGGCGGGTAGGGCATATCGCCCAGGCCGTCGGCCTCGTCGCGGGCCACCAGCTCCAGCAGCGGTTCCAGACCGGCCCGCCGCTCATCGATACCCGACCACGGGTCGCCGCGCCGGGCCAGCAGCGCCGGGACAGTCGCCATGGTGAAGTCCTCCGGCTCCGCCTCGGCCAGTTCCGCCCAGGTCAGCGGGGTGGAGACGTGCGCCCGCGGGGTCTTGCGCACCGAATACGGTGCGGCCATGCTGCGGTCGCGTGCATTCTGGTTGAAGTCGATGAACACCCGGTCACCGCGCTCCTCCTTCCACCACGACGTGGTGACCGCGGCGGGATCGCGCCGCTCCAGTTCGCGGGCCAGCGCGATCACCGCGCGCCGGGTGGCGATGAAATCCCAGCGCGCCTCGATCGGGAGGTAGACGTGCACGCCCCGTTTGCCGGAGGTCTTCGGATAGCCGGGCAGACCGAGTTCGTCGAGCAGCGGCAGCAGCAGGTCGAGGGCGACGCGGCGCGCGTCGGCGTAGGTGGTGGTGCCGAACGGATCCAGGTCCAGGCGCAGTTGGTCGGGATGGTCGTTGCCCGGCGACGACTCGCCCCCGCGCTCCGTGCCGGGCGCGAGGGTGGGCCAGGTGTGCAGGCAGACGGTGCCGAAGTTGGCCGCCCACACCGCATCCGCGGCGATCCGCGGACAGAAGACCGCCCCGTGACGGCCCGACGGGAAGACCACCTCGGTGGCACCGACGTGGTCGGGACGGTACTTGGTGAGGTGCTTCTGGTAGATCTGCTCGCCGTCGACGCCGTCGGGGTAGCGCTCCAGGTAGGTGGGCCGGCCGGCGATCGCGGTCATCAGCGCACCCGTCACCGATCCTCCCTCGGCGGCGTTCCCCTCAGGCGCGGAGATCGGGAGGGCGACGGCGCGGTAGTACTCGACCAGGTCGCGTTTGCGGCCGCCGTCGGCGCCCAGCTCGGGGAAGTAGATCTTGTCCGGGTTGCTCAGCTTCACCTCGACGCCGTCCACGTCGAGCAGTTCCGCAGGCGGTTTCGCCATGGCCTCAGGCCCCTTCCAGGACGTCGTACACGTCGTAGCCGGCCGGTACGTCCAGCTGGTCGTAGGTGCAGCTGGACGGATCCCGGTCGGGCCGCCAGCGCAGGAACTTCACCGTGTGCCGGAACCGGCCCTTCTCCATCTGGTCGTAGGCCACCTCGGCCACCAGCTCCGGGCGGATCGGGATCCACTCCCCCGAGGCGGCCGAGCGCCAGCGACTCACCTCACCCGGCGCGACACCTTCGGGGTCGAGCCGCAGTTGCTCGAATCGTTGTTGCAGCTCAACGCGTTTCGCGTCGGAGAAGGCGCTGGAGCCGCCGACCATGCGGAGTTCGCCGGCGCCGCCCGCGGTCCCCGGGGGATACAGCCCGAGCAGCATCGAACCCAGCCCGGTGCCGCTCTTGTGGACGCGATAGCCCAGCACGACGCAGTCGGCGGTGCGCTTGTGCTTGATCTTGAGCATCTCCCGCTTGCCGGGAACGTACGGGCCGTCGAGCGCTTTGGCGACTACGCCGTCGAGGCCGGCGCCCTCGAAGAGGGTGAACCACTCCTGCGCCAGCGCCGGATCGTCGGTCACCCGGCTCACTTTCAGGCGGGGATCGGCGCCGGTCGCCTCCTGCAGCGCCGCGCGCCGCACCGGGTACGGCTGGCCGGTCAGGTCCCGATCGCCCAGCGCGAGGGCGTCGAAGCCGATGAACATCGCCGGCGTCCGTTCCGCGAGCTCCGCGACCCGCGAGGCCGCCGGATGGATGCGCTGCGAGAGGGCATCCCAATCCAGCCGCCAGAGCGCGTCGGGCACCGCCTCACCGGTGGAGTCGACCGGAACCCGTTGGGGCACAGCCACTTCGCCGTCCAGCACCACCCGATCCGGCAAGCCGGACCGTGCCGCCTCGACGATCTCCGGGAAATAGCGCGCGAGGTCTTTACCGCCGCGCGAGGAGATCGCCACCTCGTCGCCGTCCCGGAAGACGAGCGCCCGGAAGCCGTCCCATTTGGGTTCGTAGCTCCACACCGGAGCGCCGTCGGGCTGCGGCGGCACCGCGGTGACCGCCTTGGCGAGCATCGGCGCCACGGGCGGATTGACCGGCAAGTCCATGCGTTCACGCTACCTGCCACGGTGTCCCGGCGCCGTGCGTCGTTCTCAAGCCGTAGACTTCCGCCCGACAACAGTGCCGACGAAGGGTGTCCCGTGACCGAGTACCTCTCCCGCCGGGCACTACTCGCCGCACTGGGCGCCGCCGCGGCCGCGGGCGTACTCGGTCGCACCCCGGCCCAGGCGGCCCCGGGCCCCGGCGTGCCGGTACCGCCGGTACCGGTCCCGATTCCCGACCTGCCACCCCTCATCGACGCCAGTCCAGCGAACTTCTCGTCACCGCCGTTGCGTCGCTACCTGACCGAACTGCCGACGATTCCGGTGGCCGGCTCGTCGCCCGAACTGTGCGCCCAGGTCTCCCGGCACAGGTACCACCCGGACCTGCCGGCGACCCGGGTGCTCGGCTATCACGATTCGATCCTCGGCCCCACGATCGAAGCGCACCGCAATGCGCCGACCACGCTGTCAGTCCGCAACGACATCACCGGTCATCCGCTGGCCGACGCCGTGGACACCACCATGCACGGGGCGACGCTCGCCGACCGCACCGCACCGCGCACCACCGTGCATCTGCACGGCGGGCCCACCCATCCGGAGTCCGACGGCCACCCGGTGATCACCTGGCGCCGCGGCGGCACCCAGGTGAACCACTACGCGAATCGCCAAGAGGCGGCGACACTCTGGTACCACGATCACGCGATGGCGATCACCCGCCTCAACGTCCAGGCCGGTCTCGCCGGCTTCTATCTGGTGCGCGACGAGTTCGACACCGGCCGGCCCGGCAACCCGCTCGGGCTGCCGACCGGCGACCGCGAAGTGGCCCTGGTGGTCCAGGACCGCACGTTCAATCCGGACGGCACGCTGCAGCCGCGGATGGCCCGGTATCAGCCGACCGGCTACAACCAACTCGGCCAGTTCGGCGACGTGGCCGTCGTGAACGGTGTCGCCTGGCCGCGGATGACCGTGCGCCGCGGCCTCTACCGGTTCCGGCTGTTGCAGGGATCCAACTCGCGCACCTACCGCTTCGAATTCTCCAACGGGATGCCGTTCTGGGTGATCGGCAACGATCAGGGTCTGCTGAACCGGCCCGCGCGCACCCGCAGCATCGTGATGACGTCCGGCGAACGCGCGGACATCCTGGTCGACTTCGGCGGGCTGGACCCGGGAACCTCGGTCCGGCTGGTCAACACCGCGCTGAACAGTTTCGGCAATACCGTCTTCATGATCCCGACACTGCGCGAGATCATGCGCTTCGACGTCGCCCCCGGAGCCCGACTTTCCGGCGCAGTGCCCGATCGCCTTCGCGGATCCGGTCTGGCCCCGATCATTCCGCCCGCCTCGTCCCGCGCCGACCGAGTGCGCACCATGACCTTCCTGGGCCGCGGCGATTTCCACCGTCTCGGCGCCGTCCTCCCGCTGATGATGTCGATGAACAATCTGCCGTTCATGTCCGACGACATCGACGTCGCCCGCGCCGGGACGACGGAGATCTGGCGGATCGCCAATGTGCTGCCGCTGGAGCATCCGGTGCACATTCATCTGGCGAAGTTCCGGGTCCTCAGTCGGCAGAAGCTGGCGTCCGCCGCCTACATGGCCGCGCACCCGCCACCGCTGGCCGGCGACGTGCGGTGGAACCCCGATCCCTCGCCGTTCACGGTGGGACCGAAGGTCCGGGCGGCCGCCTGGGAGTCGGGGTGGAAGGACACGACCCTGATCGAGGCGGACTCCGTGCTGACCCTCGCGGTGCGCTGGCCGTCGCTCGAGGAGCTCGGATTCGATCCCGACGCGCCGATCACCTTCGGCCCTGGCGCCGACGTCCATCACGGCACTGATCACGCCTTGCGCGGCTACGTCTGGCACTGCCACAACCTCGACCACGAAGACCACGACATGATGCAGCGGATCCGGATCCGCGGCTGATCGGCCACGGCCGCGGATCGTGGTCGGGCCGCTGTGCGGCCCAGATCAGTTCGGTGACTCCGAACAGATCGCCCCGGCTCCGGCGCGCATTCCGGAGCCGACCCTCGTCTACCGTCGAGCCCATGAGCGCCGGCCGATTCGCCCCGTCCCCCTCCGGGGATCTACACGTCGGGAATCTGCGGACGGCACTGCTGGCCTGGCTGTTCGCCCGCTCCACCGGGCGCGCCTTCCTGATCCGGATGGAGGATCTGGACGGACGCACCCGGCCCGGCGCCGCGGCACGCCAACTGGCCGACCTCGCCGCGCTCGGTCTGGACTGGGCGCAGCCGGTGGTGACGCAGTCGGATCGGCTCGACGTCTACCGCTCCGTCGTCGACGCCTTGGCCGCGGCCGGGGAGACCTTCGAGTGTTTCTGCACGCGCCGGGAGATCCAGGAGGCACCGACCGCGCCGCACGCGCCACCGGGCGCGTATCCGGGCACCTGCCGCGATCTCACCGAGGCGCAGCGGACCGGGCGGCGCCGCGAGCGCCCCGCCGCCATCCGGCTCCGCGCCCGCGTGCCGCAGTTCACCGTGCACGACGAACTGCGCGGCGACTACACCGGCGATGTCGACGACTTCGTGCTGCTGCGCGGCGACGGCACCCCCGCCTACAACCTCGCGGTGGTGGTCGACGACGCCGCCTTCGGCGTGGACCAGGTGGTACGCGGCGACGACCTACTGTCGTCCGCGCCGCGCCAGGCGTATCTGGCCGATCGCCTCGGCTACCGCATCCCCGAGTACGCCCACGTCCCGATGGTGGTGAACGAGAAGGGAATCCGGCTGTCCAAGCGGGACGGTGCGGTCACCCTGGCACAGCTGGCCGAACTCGGCTGGGACGCCGCTCGGGTCGTCGGCCTGCTCGCGACTTCCCTCGGGCTCGCTCGCCCCGGGGAAGCCGTCACCGCCGCCGGGCTCCTG
>CAZEOP010000084.1:1593-13382 GCA_964513715.1 uncultured Gordonia sp. | reverse complement strand
GGCAGTCTCGGCGGGCTCGACCTGTTCGGCAGCCTCGGCGGCGGTTGCGGCGACACCGGCAGCCTCGGCGCCTCGGAGTCGGCCAAGCTGATCCACATCGATTCGCCGACGGTCACCGTCCAGTAATCGCACCGGATCGGTTCCGCCGCTTCACAAGAAGACTTCGGCCGCACCTCGGTGACTCCACGGCCGTAGACGGTTGCGCTCTGCAACCGCCCCGCACCGGACTCCGGTGTGGATCCCCTCCCCCTTCAAGTGCTCTGGAACCCCAGAGCGCTCACGAACAGTAAGGCAATCAATGAACAAGGTCACCAAGGGCGCCCTCGCTGCTGCTGCGGGTGCAGCCATCCTCGCCGGCGGCGCCGGCACCATGGCCGCCTGGAACTCCAGCGTCAACACCAACGGCGGCACCGTCACCGCCGGTACCCTGAACCTGGAGTCGGTCAACGCCGGTTCCTGGACCTGGGTCGGCGGCAGCAAGGGCGGACAGGCCTTCAACCCGGCCTCCGACCTGCTGGTTCCGGGCGACACCGTCCAGTACACCGCTGAGTACAAGGTCCACGCCACCGGCACCAACCTGACCGCCACCCTCACCCCGAGCGTGGGCGGCGTCTCCGGCGATCTGGCGACCTACCTGACCGCGACCCCGGCCGGCGGCGGTGTCGTGACGATCACCCCGGCGGACAACAACACCAACAAGACCGTGTCGACGAACATCACGTTCAACGCCACGGGCACCGACGGCCAGAACAAGACGGCCGATCTCTCGGGTGCCTCGGTCGTTCTGCAGCAGAACTGATCTAACAACTCCCGTTAAGAGGATTTCGTGAAGCCCCAGATCAAATGGGCGCTCGCAGCGGCGGCGGTTCTGCTGGTGGGACTCTTCTCCCTCCAGCAGACCGGCGCACTGTGGCGCTCGGAAGCAAACTCTGCCGGTGGCACGCTCACCGCGGGCATGCTCGACATCTCCGCCGGTGAAGGTGGTGTGAAGCAGTTCGTCATCGACGGAATGGAACTCACCGACGCCGACGCTGGCGACTCCGTTCAGAAGCCGTTGCCGGTGATCAACTCTGGCAACGTCACGATGGCATACAAGCTGAATAGCGTCGCTGTCAATGACCTCAACGGTCAGGGCAAGATTCCGATGACGGTGCGCGTCGCCACGGTCGCCAACTCTGCCGCCTGCCCGACCTCAGGTGATGTCGGAACAGTGCTTGTCGACAACCTGTCGCCGGGTTCGTCATCCTTCGCTGAGCGGAACGTCGCTGCCGGCCAGACCGAGGTGTTGTGCATCAGGCTGACCATCTCGCCGAACGCAGCAGCATCGATGAAGTCGAACGCGACCTTCACCTTCGGAGCGAGTTCGGTGTCGGGCGCATGATGTCCGGTCGCGGGAGACACCACACCGCCGAGACTCGGGCGCTGCCCGGGCCCGACGGGGCGCCGGAGGCGGCAGCCGATCACGACGAGGACGCGACCACACCCCTGTGGTGGGTCAAGACCATCGCCTCGTGGACGCTGCTCGTCGCCGCCGTCGCGCTGCTCGCAGCGCTCGTGGTGATCCCGCGACTGACCGGATCGACCGCCTACACGGTGCTGACCGGGTCGATGACCCCGACGTACCAGCCGGGCACGCTGATCGTGGTGAAGCCGACCGCCGGCGACAAGTTGAAGGCCGGTGACGTGATCACCTTCCAGCCCGAGTCTGGAAACCCGTCAGTCACCACACACCGCATCATCAGCATCGTCTACGACGCCTCGGGTACGCGCCGGTTCATCACCAAGGGCGACGCCAACAACACGACCGATCCGGTGCAACTCGTAGAGGAACAGATTCGCGGCAAGCTGTTCTACTCGGTGCCCTACGTCGGCCGGATCAACTCGCTGATTTCCGGATCCAACCGCAGCGTGCTGGTTTTCGCCGTTGCCGGTGGCCTCGGTACTTACGCGCTCTGGATGTGGATCAGCAGTCTTCGCGATCGCAAGACGAAACCGCCGCAGGACGAGATCGGCGCTCCGCCGGTCGCCGTGGGGCCGCCCCGCGACGACGACGCGCCGACCGCGCGGCTGTCGACCGCGGTGTCCGCTGATCCCGTGCGCCCGGGACCCGCCGGCCCGCCTCCGCGTCGCCACGCGATGGACTCCGCGGCCCGTGACCATCCGGAGGTGTGCCGATCGTGCGGTGCTCCCTGGGAGCCGGCCTCGCGTCCGCTCGCCTATTCGCGCGCACCGGCGCCGCCCACCGCCCACATCGCTCAACCCCATCCGATTCCCCACCAGAACCACTAAAGGCAGATCTGATGTCCTCACCTCATCCCACCCCCGGTCGTGCCGAGCGGCTGCGCCAGACGCTCCGCGAGGACGGTTGGACCCGCGCCAGGGCCATCGCCTCGATCGGCATGGTCTTCGGTCTCGGTGCCGTCGGCACTCTTGCGGCATGGTCTGACACCGCGACCGCGACGACCGGAGACTTCTCAACCACCTCCGTTGACGTCCGGCTCAAGCTTGACGGCAAGAACCCGACCTACGCCTTCACCTCGTTGGGCAAGCTCAACCTCGCTCGGGGTGGATCGACTGCCGCAATGCTCCCGGTGCAGAACGTCGGTACCGCTGATTTCAACTACACGGTTAAGGCAACTACCGCGGACGAAGGTACTGCTACCTACGGTGACGCCAGTGCTTCGGCCTTCGCCCAGAACCTGCTCGTCAGTGTGTACGACGGCGGTTCTGCGAACGGAACTTCCTGCACGAGTAGCACTGCCGTCGTGACCGACAAGGCCCTTTCGATCGGCGATACAGCCATCATTTCCGCAGGACAGCGAGTGAATGCGGGCGATACTCAGAATCTATGCTTCCGGGTTGCGCTGAAGTCGGACGCGCCGAAGGAAGCTCGGATGGCGGCCGTATCGGTCAAGTTCCAGTTCACGGCGACTCAAGCGACGCCATGAACCAGCGAGGCTCCGATCGGCAGCCGCGGCCTGCGTGGCGTGAGTTCGCGCTCAACGCAGGTGCCGTAGCCGGACTCGTCTGTATCGTCATCGCGGTCGCGTCGATGGTCTTTGGCGTTAAGCCATTGGTCTTCCGTTCGGGATCGATGTCGCCGGACATCATCACCGGTTCGCTGGCGCTGGCGCGCTCGGTGCCGGTCACCGACATCCGGGTGGGCGACGTGGTGAGTGTGGAGAACGTGGCGGGCACCCGCATCACGCACCGGGTGATCGCCGTCGAACCCGCCGGTGACGGTCAGATGGCGCTGAGCCTCAAGGGCGATGCCAATCCGATCGCGGATCCGGATCCGTACATCGTGACCCGGGCCGATCGGGTCATGGCCAGCGCGCCTCTGCTCGGCTACGCGGCGGCTTGGCTTTCCAGCAAGACCGCGATCTTCCTCGGCGGCGTGCTCGCTGGGGCCCTGCTCATGCTCGCCTTCGGACCGCTGCGACGGCCCGGCGCCGGGCAGCCCGATTCAGCTGTGTCCGAGTCATCCGCATCGCCGGACGCATTCAACACCGAAACACCCGATGAGCCCGTCGAAGGCGGCGAGGCTCGGCTTCAGGAGGCCAACTGTGGCTAATCTCTTTTCCACTCTGCGTCGCAAGACGCCGTCCAAGCGCGCAATGTTCGCTATAGCTGGAACGGCCGTTATGGCCGGGGTCGGCCTCGTGCAGACTACCGACACAATGGCTGCTACGACGGATGCGGCGAAGGCAGTAGTACCGCAGATCGCCAGCCAGAACTTCTTCCCGACTCCCTTGCCGGCTTCGATCAGCTGCTCCAATAGCGGTACAGCTGGTTTTCGCAGCGCCAACCTCTCTTGGCCGCATGCGACCAGTGACAACGGCACGGTGCTCTACTACCGGATCCGGGTAGTGCGGGACAACAACAACAACGATCTGTGGAAAGAGTACAACCAGAGCGGTAATACTCTGAAGATCAATGTCGGCAACACGGCCAGGAGCTACCGCGTTCGCGTCTATGTAGTCAGTAGCCCGAGTGGGACTACCGATGCCAATCGCGTGGTGTCGTCTGGATATGTGAGCCACGCAATCTACAACGCGACGGTGGCTGACACCTACTGTTCCGGTAGCCAGTACCTCGATGCGCCGAACTTTACATGGGAGAACACATCGTCTTTCACCCCGGCATCGCCGCCGGTGGTCGATGAGTCGGTCCCGAACAACGATCCCGCATTCGTGACTGAAAATCTCTCCATGCGGACGCCGCCTGGACAACTTCCGGTCGTGGAAGGCGCGGGCGACGAGGCAACGGATGGGCAGGGCGAAGCAGAGAAGGACGGCACGGACACGACACCGGCCACCTCGTCTGAAACCCCGACGCCCTCCCCGTCTGAGTCGGAGAAGCCCAGCACTCCAAAGGAGAACGATTCCACGGACTCGGGTGGTTCGGAGGCCAACGCGCCCGTTGTCAAGGGTGGCATCGGAATGGATCTGACCACCGGTGAGAAGGCGCTGCTGGTGACTGTAGGTGGTGCGCAGAAGTGCGCCATGCCGCTCGAAGACGGTGACGAGGCGTTGGTCGGCAGCAATCAGGTCGGTGTCAAGAACTCCAAGACCGGAGTGATCAAGACCGTCGACGTCGACACCTGCACCTACAAGAACGAGTCCTGACGCCAGGCCCGGACGTCAGAATTAAACCCACTTAAGAAACGGAGTTACTCCTATGTCCCCCATTTCCCTGCGTAACCGCCTGATCAGCGTTGGCGCCGCAGCGGCCGTCATCACCTCCGGCCTGGTCGGCGTCGCCGTGACCCAGGGCGTCGGTACTGCCGCGGCCGCGTGCAATCAGACGTCGACCCAGAAGAAGACGCTGATCGTCGACTACAACTTCGAGAAGACCGTGCGAGGCAATGTCGCCGAGGGCGGCATCGTGAAGTACGGCCTTTCGCTCAGCACCACCAGCGTCGGCAACCCCTATGTCCAGGGTGTCTGGGACATTCCGCCGGTGGCCCTGCGCAATGTGAAGCCGACCGTCAAGATCCAGGCCTTCACGCTGCTCAGCGGTGTCGTCGGCGGCGGCAGCTTCCTCGGCGACATGCTCGAGGAGCACCCGATCGCCCCGGCCGACGTGGTCAAGGACGGCATCAGCTGGCGCGTTCGCCACACCGGCTGGGCGGTGTTCTCGGGCAAGGCGTTCACCGCGGAGTTCGCCTACCAGCTGCCCGCCGACATCAAGGCCGGCACCGAGCTGCAGAGCGGCGGCGCCACCTTCCAGGCCACGCCGGCTCCGCCGCTGGGCTACGTCGAGATGCCCGGCCTGACCGCCTGCACCACCGTTCGCGCGCCGAACGCCGGTGAGGCGATCCTGGGCAGCCTCGACGACAACGGTCTCGGCTCCGCCGAGGGCCAGCTCTCGAGCACCGGCTCGCTGAACGACATGCTGCCCGGCATCATCGGCGGCCTCATCGGCGGCATCGGCGGCGGCGAAGAAGAGAAGTAGTCGCACGCTAATCTGACCGGCCCGGTCGCCCGCACTCGCGGGGGACCGGGCCGGTAGCGTCTGCAGAACATGAGAAGTCAGTTTCAGCTCCCCGGCGATACCGATCCGCTGGTCCGCCACCCCAAGGCCGTCGCGCCCGGCGAGCCCATCCGCCTGCACCATTCGGTGTGCTTCGGTTGCGGCGACGATGCCCCGGTGGGCCTGCGGATCCGGGTGATCGCCGGCGACGGTGTCGCCGTGTCGGCGCAGATGCCGGTCGAGGCCTGGATGCAGGGTGGCCCCGGTGTCATCCACGGCGGCCTGCTCACGGCCGCGTTCGACGAGGTTCTCGGTACCGCACCGCTTCAGATCGGAATGGGCTGCGTCACCGTCCACCTCGAAGTGGACTTCGCCAAACCCATTCCGCTCGGGTCCACCCTGCACTTCGACGCCGAGATCGTCGCCCTGCAGCGGCGCAAGATCTACGTCCAGGGCTCCGCTCACCTCGGCGATCCGTCGGCGCCCGTCGCCTCCGCGCACGGCATCTTCGTGCAGATTGACGTCGCCCAGCACTTCGCGGCCTACCGCGAGCACGCGGTGCAACCGGGCGAAAGCCGCTAGATCCGGTACTTTCGCCAGGTGCATCGGCGGATACTGGCGGCAGGTCGGTCGAGTCGAGGAGTCCCGTCATGAACGTTGCATCACTTCGTCGCGCTGGCATCGCGGTGATCGCCGGTGCCGTGCTTGCGCTCACCGGCTGTTCGGCGGGAATCTCGTTGGGCGGCAAGACGATCAGCCGCAGCGACCTGGAATCCGAGGTGGCCAAGCAGGTGGCGCGAGACCCCGAACGCGCCCTCGACGTGACCTGCGACGGCGATCTGGAGGGCAAGGTCGGTGCCACCCAGAAGTGCACGGTGCACGCCGGCGGCGAAGAGCTGCCGTACACCGTGACGGTCACCAGCGTCGACGGCTCCGACATTAAGTTCCACATCCAGTCTGATGCCGCGCAGTGAGTCCGGTCGCCGCGGCGGTCGACGGGCGAGGCGCGGCGCTCCGGCGCTGCTTGCGCACGCTATAAGAATTCTGTGGATCACCCCCATTCTCCCGCGTTAACGGTGCGCTGACCGGGAGCGATAGTTTGATGACGATGTCCAAACTGCGCCGTGGAGGGTCGACGATGGCGGTGATGTATCGCGTTGCGGAGATCGCAGTGCTCGGCAGTGCCCTGATCGCGCTGACCGGTTGCACGGCGGCCGTCGCGGCCGACGGCCAGGCCGCATCCATCAAGAAGGAGCGACTCCAGGCCGAGGTGGCCAAGCGCGTCACGATGGACCCGGAGCGTGCCGCCGACGTGGAGTGTGCGGGTGGACTCGAGGGCCAAGCCGGTGCCACCCAGCGCTGCGAGGTCGCCACCGCCGGGCAGTCCGCGCCCTACATCGTCACCGCCACCGTGGCCGACGGCTCCGACATCCGCTTCGACGTCCGCCCCGCCGTCCGCCACTGACCTCGTTGCCGCCGACTGAGGGGTTCGGCGGCTTCTGAGGGGTGGCTTGGGACAGTCCCGGTGGCTTCGACACCGGCGGGTCCTGAGCCCCGTCGAAGGGCTGCTGGCGCCTCGCCGGGCTCAGCCGGCGAAGTGTAGCTGCGCTATCTGGCGCGAATGCTCGAGTTGTTGGTCGGCTGGTCGCTCACATAGCGAAGGCACGCGTGTTGGTAGACAGCAAGTGAGCGCTCGGACCTGTCTCAGGGATCTGGTACCTGGGCGGAACATCCGGGACGGTGGCGCCCGTCCAAGACCTGTCGGCCGCACAGAGTGGCGACGGTGATCGGGAGGATGAGGCTGATGTCGAAACTGAATCGTGGTGTGCTGGTGATCGGGGCGTCGTTGGCGCTGTTCGGGGTGTCGGCGTGCGGTCTCGTAGTGTCCGGCGGCACGCCGGCGATCAGCGCCACCGCCCTCGCCGGCGAGGTGAGCAAGCAGCTCGCCGCGAAGGCTGGCCAGACGCCGGACCGGGTGGTCTGCGCCGGCGAGCTGAAGGGCGAGGTCGGCGTCACGCAGAACTGCGCCCTCGAGGCCGGAGGCCGCTGGCTCCCGATCACCGTGACCGCGACGGCCGTCGAGGCCAACGGCATCTCGTTCAGCAGCGAGGTCGGCAAAACGGAGATCCCTGAACCCGACTACGTCTCCGGTGCCGACGCCGGTACCGCCACGAAAGCCACCACGACCGCGGCTCCCACCCCGGCGGCGGTGAAGCTGACGACGGACGAACTGCAGAAGAACGTCGCCGACCAACTGCGCCGCGGCTACAGCAAGGAGGTCGTCGCCATGATGAACCAGCTGGCCTGTGCGGGCGGCCTCGAGTTGAGCCCGGGCAATGCGCAGAACTGTGCGCTGGAGGCGGGCGGCCAGTGGCAGCAGGTCGACGTGCGCGCCGTGATAGGTACTGACGGCGAGATCTTCCCCCAGGTCGAGGTGAAGGGCGTTATCCCGAAGCCCGCGTACGCCGACTGACAGCAGTCCGCGCTCACCTGTTTCGTAGACGCACCGATGATCGGGTGCGCGCACACGAAACGGATGCGCGTGTGGCCGGAACATGTGTGTGGCACCGCTCGATCATGCTGCTTGGATGTGTTGCGGTCGGGGGGTTCGGCGGGCTTGTGAGGGGTGGCTTCGACACCGGCGGGTCCTGAGCCCCGTCGAAGGGCGGCTGGCGCCTCGCCGGGCTCAGCCGGCGAAGTGGAGCTGCACTGGCAGGCAGTCCGTGGAGGCGGAGCGGTGCCGTACGGGCGAGAAACGTGCAGAGAAGGTAGCTCAGACATTAGGATCACGGCATGATCATGTTGAGCTTCACGGTGCGGAACCACAAGAGCATCCGTGATGAGATCACCGTCGACCTCATACGGCCGACCCTGCGGACGTTGCAGCCCAGGGACGGCGACTGGGCAGATGTGACGTATCCCCTGGCAGGGATCTTCGGTGGCAATGCGACGGGCAAGTCAGCGGTCCTCGACGCGATTCTCTACGCCTTCTATGCGATCGAACGGTCGGCGACCACCTGGCAGGTGCCGTCTCTGATGCAGCGTGCACCGTTCAGGCTCGACGGGACTGAGCGAACGTCTACGAGCATTTACGAGCTCGACTTCGTCTACGAGGGACGCCGGCATGTCTACGGCTTCGAGGTCGACTACGACGGCATTCGCCGGGAATGGTTGCGGGATGTTCCGCGCTCACGCTGGCGCACCCTTATCGATCGTGATCGGGATGCCGACGTCCTCACGTTCCACCCGAGTCTCCGGACGAGATTCGAGGTGACCGAACGGGAACTCGTCCTGAGCCGGGCGAGGTTGCTGCGGCCCTCACTGTTGCGAGCGATTGCCGATGATCTCACTTCGAAGTTCGATTTCGTCCTGGTGAAGGATTCCCATCGTGAAGCGCGTCTGGCGAGCATCGCCGACTCGCTCGCTGAGGGGGCGATCACTTTTGCAGACCTCGAGGGACTGCTTCAGGTCGCCGACATCGGTGTAGTGAAGGTGGATATCGAAGAACGGAACATTCCCGAACACTGGCACCGTGCTTACCGTCGGTATGTCCGAGAGCTGAAAGAGGGCGACAATGCGCAAGAGCATTCTGCGCCAGTAGATTCGGCGGATGGCAGCCATTCTCCAGAGGAGCCGATGGAGTCGTTCGACGACGACCAGCTGGCCCAGGTGATCAGGCATCTGATCTTCACCCACCGGGGAAGCGTCGATGACTGCCCAGAGTTCTCGATCCACGATGAGAGTGATGGAACCATCGCCTGGCTTGCCATCGCGGTGCCCGCGTTGGAAGTCCTTCGTAAAGGCGGGCTCCTCCTGGTCGATGAGATCGATGCGAGCCTTCATCCACACCTGCTCGAAGTGCTACTGGGTGCGTTTGCGGACCCGTCGGTGAATCAGCGTCAGGCGCAATTGATTTTCACCAGCCACGAATCGTATGTGTTGTCTCCGCTGAGTGACGTTCAACTGGAGCCCGAGCAGGTCTGGTTCACCGACAAGACTTACGAAGGTGTCACAGAGCTGACCTGCCTTGCGGACTTCCCACGGCACCCGGACGCGAACATCGCCAAGCGCTATCTCACCGGAAGGTACGGGGGCACACCCCGGCTTTCGCCGGGGCATCTCGCGGCGCTGGTCGGGAGCGGAGAGAATCGCAGAATCGATGGTCTTCTTGACGACTCAGCGGGTAACCGCGAGCTGGCGGGCGCTGCGAAGAGCTGACCGATGGCGAAAAGGACAGGCGTGGGGCGCAGGCCGCGCCCTCGGAGGAATCTCGCCAGGCGGGTTCTCGTCGTCGCCGAGGGCACTCATACGGAAAGGCAATATGTTGAGCGACTGAACGGCTACCTGCGGGCGCGTGGAGCGACGGCGTCAGCCAAGAGCATAGGGGTCGGTGCGGATCCCATGAGGGTTGTCCGCAAGTGCGTGGCGACCAGGGACGAGGATGCACGTCGCGGCAAGGGATATGACATCTGCGTCTGCCTGGTGGACGTGGACGAGCATGCCAAGCTGACCGAAGCCTGCGCGTACGCCGCGAAGGAGTCGATCCTTCTTCTCGTGACGAATTTGAAGTTCGAGGTGTGGCTTCGCTGGCATGCCGAAGAGAAGCGGTCGGTGCTGAACTCGGTGGAGCTCGACCGGCTCGCCGAGAGACTCGGATTGCTCGCGAACAAGGCGCTCGCGCCGACGTTCCCGATCCACGGTGTCGAGCAGGCTTGCACCATCGCGCGCAGCGTGGACCCGGACTTGGCGGCAGGGCGGGTGGGGCCCGACCCGTCGTCCGCCTTGCCGATCTTCGTCGACTTGCTCAGAGAGTGAGGGGCGCGGTCGCGATCTCAAGGAACGGGGCAGTTGGTGATCAGAAGGGGGCGTCGCCGTCGTCGGGGCGGGGGCGGGAGCGATGGCAGCCGGCGGCCTCGCTGGCTTCGATCAGGTTGCGCACCTGGGTGATTCGGATTCCGCGGGGCAGTTCCTCGTCGATCCCGGCCGGGACGATCGCGTGGGTAAAGCCGAGGCGTTTGGCTTCGGCGATGCGCCGCGCGAGGGAAGGTACCCGTCGCACCTCGCCGGTCAGCCCCACCTCGCCGATCGCCACGGTGCCGTCCGCGGGCGCCACATCGTTCTGCGACGACTGCAGAGCCAGGAAGATCGCCAGATCGGCGGCCGGCTCGGTCACCTTCATGCCGCCGACCGTGGAGACGTAGACCTCCTGATTGTGTGTCTGCACGGTCTTCGACTTGCCGGCCACGGCGAGCATCATCGCCACCCGCGCCGCGTCGAGCCCGGACACCGCTCGCCGCGGCATGTTGGCCTCGGTCTTGTGAGTCAGCGCCTGGATCTCGCCGACCATCGCGCGCCGGCCGTCCATCGCCACCAGGTTCACGCTGCCGGGCACCGCGCCGGTGCGGTCCTGCAAGAAGATGCCGGACGGATCGGACACCTGGTGGATGCCGTCGCTGCGCTGCTCGAAGCAGCCCACCTCGTCGGACGGCCCGAAGCGGTTCTTGATGCCGCGGACCAGCCGCAACGACGAATGCTTGTCGCCCTCGAAGGCCAGCACCACGTCGACCAGGTGCTCCAGCGAACGCGGCCCGGCGACGTTCCCGTCCTTGGTCACATGACCCACCAGCACCACCGCGACCCCGGTGTTCTTGGCCAGCGAGACCAGCGCCGTGGTGACCGCGCGGATCTGCGTCACCCCGCCGGAGACGCCGTCGGTCCCGGTCGCCTGCACGGTCTGCACCGAGTCGACGATCAGCAGCGTCGGGCGCACCTGCTCCACATGCCCCAGGATCGTCGCCAGGTCGGTCTCCGCGGCCAGATAGATGCCGGGGTGCACCGCCTTGGTGCGCTCGGCGCGCAGCCGGACCTGTCCGGCCGACTCCTCGCCGGTCACATACAGCGCGGTGCGTCCGGCCTGCGCCCAGTGCTTCACCGTCTCCAGCAGCAGCGTCGACTTGCCGACGCCAGGCTCGCCGGCCAGCAGGATCACCGAACCGGGCACCACCCCGCGGCCCAGAACGCGGTCGAACTCGGCGATCCCGGTCGGAACGGCGCCGGCCGCTTGCGGGTCGATCTCGGTGATCGGCACCGCGGGGCTGCGCGGCGCCACCGAAACCGGTCCGCCGCCCGCCGCCACGGCCGGGAGGCCCTCCTCGATGGACCCCCATTCGCCGCAGTCGGGGCAGCGCCCCACCCACTTGGGCACCTGGTGCCCGCAGAGCGTGCACCGGAACACCGACTTCGTCTTCGCCACGCGCTCACCCTACTGGCGGGGTGTGACAGGTCTCGACTGCGCTCGACCAGCGGGGAGGGGT
>CAZEOP010000084.1:0-1493 GCA_964513715.1 uncultured Gordonia sp. | reverse complement strand
GGGGATCGGGGTCCTCGGCGGAAGAGGTCAGTTGTCGTCGCGCGTGGGGGCGGCGGAACCGTCGACCGGCGTCGCGATGGTGATCGACTTCTTCTCCGGTGCGTGCACCGGGTTTCCGTTGGCGTCCACCTCGAGGTCGTAGACGTCGAAGTTCAGCGTCATCGGGACGGTCAGGCCCGCGGCGACGGTCTCGCCGGTGCCGTTGAGCTCCACCTCGACCAGCGAGACGTCGGCGGCCTTGGCCTGCGCCGCATCCATGCCGCCCGGGTCGGCGGTGGTCAGGCCCTGGTTGGGTGCCATCCAGCCGGCGTCACCGGGCGAATCCGAGCGCACGGTGCTGCCGTCGGCCGACTTCGTCAGGAACTTCACCTGGCCCTTGGGGACGGTGATGCCGGTCAGCTTGGCCTTGCGGATGACGCTGTCGTTCGCGATGGTGAAGCCCACCTTGAACGGTCCGCCGTTGCCGAAGACCTGTGCCGCCTGGTCCGACGGGTAGATGATCTGCAGGTTCCGCACAGCCAGGTTGCCGGCGAGGATCAGCTGGTCGCCGACCTGCTGCTCCGGATTCAGCGAAAGGGTGCCGTTGGCACCGTTGATCGCCGCCTCCTGGTTGTTGGTCTGGGAGATCTTGCCGGCGCTGCACGCGGTGCTGCCCAGTGCGACGGCGACGCCGAAGGCGCTGATCGCGGCGGTCTTGGCAACGCGGCGGGTGGTCCGAGTGAAGGCTGACACCTGAATCCTCCGAGGTAGGTTTCACGCGCGATGCGTGACGTTCACTACGCAGCGTAGTGGGCCGCGCCGGGAAAAGTCCGACTGGGTGGCCACATTGGCCCGAAATTTCTGCCGGAACGCCGCCCCGCCCCGGTGTCAGGGCCCTGACCTGCACCGTCGAGAATCCGGTCGGAGTGTCCGTGTTAGACTGGTAACACTCGAAAGGGGTATGGAGCATTGAATTTCAAAGTTGGCGACACCGTTGTCTACCCGCATCACGGTGCAGCCCGGGTGGAAGACATCGTCGTACGGACCATCAAGGGTGAAGAGGTCGAGTACCTGGTCCTGAAGGTGACCGACGGTGACATGACGGTCCAGATCCCCTCCAGCAAGCTGGAGTACGTCGGTGTGCGCGACGTGGTGGGTGCTGAAGGACTGGACGAAGTTTTCGAGGTTTTGCGTGCCGAGCACGCGGAGGAGCCGACCAACTGGGCTCGTCGGTTCAAGGCCAATCAGGAGAAGCTGATCTCCGGCGACATCATCAAGGTGTCCGAGATCGTGCGCGACCTGTGGCGTCGTGAGCAGGACCGCGGTCTGTCGGCAGGTGAGAAGCGCATGCTGACCCGCGCCCGTCGCGTGCTGGTCGACGAGCTGTCGCTCGCACAGAACACCGACACCGAGCGTGCCGACTCGATGCTCGATCAGATTCTGGCTGCAGCGTCCTGACGTTGCAGCGTGCGGGGCGCGTCGTCGCCCTGATTCCGGCTGCGGGCATGGGCACC
>CAZEOP010000083.1:0-13399 GCA_964513715.1 uncultured Gordonia sp. | reverse complement strand
TCGCGATCTCCACCGACGCCTCGGGCCGCTACACCTACCTCGATCCGTACCGCGGCGCGCAGCTGGCGCTGGCCGAGGCCTACCGCAACGTGTCCGCCTCCGGCGCGACGCCGCGCGCGGTGAGCAACTGCCTCAACTTCGGTTCGCCCGAGGATCCCGAGGTGATGTGGCAGTTCAGCCAGGCCGTGCGTGGCCTGGCCGACGGCTGCGCGCAGCTGGGCATCCCGGTGACCGGCGGCAACGTCAGCTTCTACAACCAGACCGGCAGCACCGCGATCCTGCCGACCCCGGTGGTCGCCGTGCTCGGTGTGATCGACGACGTCGACCGCCGCCTGCCGACCGGCTTCGGCTACGGCGCCGATCCGGGCGACATCCTGATTGTGCTCGGTGAGACCCGCGACGAGTTCGACGGCTCCATCTGGGCGCAGGTGGCGCACGAGCACCTCGGTGGCGTGCCCCCGCAGGTGGACCTGGAGCGCGAACGCCAGCTCGGCGAGGTTCTCGTCGCCGGCTCGCGCGACGGCCTGCTCTCGTCGGCGCACGACCTGTCGGAGGGCGGTCTCATCCAGGCCGTCGCCGAGGCCGCGCTGGCCGGCGAGACCGGCTGCCGGATCGTGCTGCGCGAAGGCGCCGACCCGTTCGTGACGCTGTTCTCCGAATCGACCGGCCGAGTGCTGGTCTCGGTGCCGCGCACCGAGGAGTCGCGACTGGTGGCGATGCTCGACGCACGCGGCCTGCCGTGGACCCGGATCGGCGTCGTCGACCAGGGCAGTGACAGCGTGGAGGTGCAGGACCAGTTCACGGTGACCCTCGACGAACTGCGCGAAGTGTACGAAGGGACACTCCCGCGCCTGTTCGGGTGAGCGATTCCGCTACGCTTTCGGTGCCGAACCCGGCGTGAGAGGAATCACAGACATGACTGAACCGACCCCGAACCCCGGCCCCGGAGACGATTCGACCCCGAATCCCCAGGTGCCGAACCCCCAGGTGCCGAACCCCGGGCTCCCGGGCGCCGCGTACGGCGAGCAGCCGCCCCAGTACGGCGCTGCACCGCAGTACGGTGCTGCGCCGCAGTACGGGCAGGCGCCCTACGGCGCCGCACCCCAGTACGGCGTGCCCGCGGGACCGCCGCCCGCCAACAGCATGACCTCGTCGATCATCGTGACCGTGCTGAGCTTCATCCTCGGCTGCGGCAGCTGCCTGCCGTTCATCGCGGGCATCGTGGGCATCGTGGCGATCGTCAAGGCGAGCCAGGTGAACAAGATGTGGGCCATGGGCGATCAGGGCGGCGCGCAGGCGTCGGCCGCCGACGCCGCCAAGTACTCGAAGATCGCCTGGATCGTGCTGGCCGTTGCGGTGGCCCTCGCGATCATCATGTTCATCATCATGGCGGCCACCGGCAACCTCGACGTGTACACCGAGAACTACAACTTCGAGAGCTGACCGTTCTCCTGGTGCCCAGCATGAACATCACCGCGGGACCGTTCGATCGGATACGCGCCGCCGTCCTGGCCGTGGCGAGCCACCCGGTCGCCGGTCCCGCGGTGCTGCTGTCCGGGGCGGCGGCCGGCGGTGCGGCGATCTGGCTCGCCGACCCCACCACGCCGGGCGGCGTCATCCCGCCCTGCCCGACCAATGCACTGCTGCACATCAACTGCCCGGGCTGCGGCATGTCCCGGATGCTCTACAGCCTGCTGCACGGCGACGTCGGCGCGGCGCTGCACTACAACGCCTTCGGTGTGCTGCTGGTGATCCTGGCCGCGGCGTCGTTCGTGACGTACACCGCGGGCCTGTGGCGCCGCCGCAGCGTCCGCGGCTGGCACAATCTTCGGTATGCGCCGATGGCACTTCTGGTGCTGACCCTGGTCTGGTTCGTCATCCGCAACCTGCCCTTCGCACCGTTCCTCTCACTGAAAGTCTGACTGTGACCCACCCGAACGATCCCCAGCAGCCGGCCGACGACAACAGCAGCTGGGCGGCCTACGAACCCACCCAGGTGAGCCCGCAGGTGCCGCCCGTCTACGGCGGCCCGGAGACGTCGGAACCGGCGGGAACGACGGCGCCGGATTACGGCACCCCCGGCCACGGCGCACCCGACTACGGCACCCCGGGCTACGGCGCACCGCAGACTCCCAACTATTCGGAGTCCGGTTACCCGGCGTCGGGCTATGCGGCGCCCGGTTACAGTGCCCCCGCCGGCTCGGCGCCCGGCTATCCGGCGGCGACGCCGTACGCGGCGCCCTACCCGGGCTACGCGGCGCCCGGCTACCCGGCCGCGGGTTACCCGCCCGGCTACGGTGTGCCCGGCTACACCCCGCCGGCCGGCCCGGCACCGCAGACCGCCCAGGTCTCGTCCGTCATCTCGCTGGTGATCTCCGGGCTGCTGGTCATCACCTGCTACGGCGCGCTGGCCGGCATCGCACCGCTGGTGCTCTCGATCCTCGGTGTCACCAAGGCGTCCTCGGTGGACCGACTGTGGATGAGCGGCCAGGCGCAGGCGGCGCAGGACGCGGCAGCGGCGTCGAAGAAGCTGGCGATGTGGGCGTGGATCGCCCTGGCCATCGGTGTGGTGGTCACCATCCTGGTCATCATCGGCTTCGTCGTCTGGATCAGCAACGTCGACACCTCGACCGGTTCCACCTACGGCACCTAGTTGTAGTTCCCCGACACCTAGTGTCGCGTGTCGAGGTCCTCGCGGAAATCGTGGGGAACGTTCTGGCGCGGGAGAACCTACCCGAGTCGAGTGATCTCGCAGTGACGTCCGAAGCAGACCTTCCTGCATCGCTATGAGGGGTGCGCGTTCTGGAGGTCGTGCGCTCTGCGTAGTCCTGCTTCAAGGGATGCGCCGAGCTGCGGACTGGCGGGGAAGACGTTGGACTCGCCGAGTTCGGCCAGGGTGCCGGTGTTGCGGAGCTGGGTGAGGACGCGGTCGCCGACTCCGGTGAGCACGAGATGCGCCCCTGCCGAGGTAAGGCTGTCGCGGTATCCGACGATCATGCGGATGAAGGTGCTGCCGAGGTCTTCTTTGCCTCTGAGGCGGAGGACGACGACGCTGCCGGCGGAGTCGGCGTCCGGTGCGGGGAGTTGGTCGGCGAAGACGTCTGCGGAGGCGAAGAAGAGGCTCCCGTAGGGAGTGAGGACGACGATCTCGCCGGCGTGGAGCGTCGCGGGCGGGTCGGTCTCCGCGACCGGCCGGTCGTCGGCGTCGAGGGTCCACCGCACGACCCGGACACGGTTGGACTGGTGGAACACGAACAGGACGACGGAGATCCCGACCCCGGACAGGACGGCGTACTGCATCGGGACGAGCAGCGCGAGGAGGAACGTGGCCGCCATCATCATGGCTTGGGTGCCGCCGGTGCGCCAGACCATCACGGCCTGGTCGATCTTGAAGGTGCCGATACCGATCACGATCAGCAAGGCGGCGAGGGCGGGCATCGCGATGTGTCCTGCAGCGGATCCGAAGAGCAGGATCGTCACGATCATCACGAGCCCGGCGACCAGGTTCGAAGCCCGTCCCCGGCCACCGGCACCGGTGACGAGCGCGGTAGCCGACATCGATCCGCCGACCGGCATGCCCTGAAACACGCCCGAGACGAGGTTGGCGATGCCCTGGCCGGAGAAGTCTCGGGAGGGGTTGGGGTAGGAGCCGTCCGGGTTCGGCACCGACTGGCTGATGGCGGCGCCCTGCACGAGCCCGACGAACGCCAGCGACGCGGCCGGCACGATGAGCGCGGCGATGAGCCCGAGCGAAGGCAGCACCGGCCCGGGGAGGGACTGCGGAACCTGGGCGATGTCGTTGAGCGTCGGCACGTCCAGACCGGGCAGGACCGCCGTTGCCGCCGACGCGGCCACGACGGCGACCGCGAGGCCCAGCGCGCCCAGCCGGGTGCGTTCCAGCACGACGATTCCGATCGCCGTCCCCACCGCGACGGCCACGGTCGGCCAATGGAACGACGCGACGTTCAGAACGGTGTCGCCGGCCCGCAGGATGCGGCTGGCTGCGTCGGAGCGGTAGCCGGTGGCATCGGCGAGCTGGGCGAGGACGATGTTCGCCGCGACCGCGTTCACGAACCCGATCAGCACGGCGTTCGGGACGTAGCGGACCAGGGTGCCGAGCCGGGCGATGCCCGCCGCGAGCATGATCAGGCCGGTGAGGATGGTCAGCGTGGCGAGCGCGGCGACCCCGCCGGGACCGGTGAGTCCGGGGACATCGGAGAGGATCACCGCCATCGCGCCCGTGGCCTGCACGGACATTACGACCGAGCTGGTCGCCAGCGCGCCGGTGATGGTGCCGAACAGGTAGCCGTAGAGGCCTGCCAGCGGGCTGAGCCCTGCCAGCAGACCGGCGGCCAGCCCGTCCGGCACGCTCACCAAGCCGTGCACCAGACCGGCGCGAAGGTCGCGACCGGAGAAGGTGCGGTAATCAGCGGGGAGTCGGCGCCACAGTGATCTAGGGCCCATGCCTACCCGCGTCAGGGGGTGACGATGGCGAAGTCCGGGTCCGGTTCGTCGAGGACGCCGAGTAGGCGGCCCGGAACACTGGCGTCACCGTCGACCGTGATCCCGGCCTCGGCGAATGCCTCCGGCGGAATCTGCCCGCTGAGGAACCCGGCCAGGGCAGGCATGGTGAGAGTGAGCGTCACATCCGCGTCCGCATTCGTAGCGGCCGCAGAAGACGTGTGCGAGAGCACTCCGTTGCGCAGGGTCACCCGGTACAGCTGACCGAGATCGGTGAGGTCGATGCGAATGCTCAGGTTCTCGTCCCAGGCGCGCGGGCCGTCCACCAGGATCGCGATCGCGTCGAACCACTGCTCCGCGCTGAGCCCGGCGAACATGTCGGGGGAGGCTGTGACCGTGGGGGTGCCGAAGCTCCCGTGCCGCAGCTCGTGCGCGCCGGAGAGGTACGCCGAGCGCCATGTGCCGTTCTCCGCGCCATAGCCGAGCTGTTCGAGGGTGTCGGCCAGCAGCTCTCGGGCTTCGGTGTGGTCGGGCTCGGCGAAGACGACGTGGCTGAGCACTTCGGCGGCCCACCGGAAGTCGCCGGCCGCGAAGTCCTCACGAGCCTTGGCCACGACGGCGTCCGCGCCGCCCATGTAGCGCAGGTAGCGGCTGCCGGCCTCGGTCGGCGGGTACTGCCACAGGGTCGCCGGGTTGCCGTCGTACCAGCCCATGTAGCGCTGGTAGATGGCCTTCACGTTGTGGCTGACCGAGCCGTAGTAGCCCCGAGCGTGCCAGGAATTCTCCAGAGCGGGCGGCAGCTGGAACACCTCCGCGATCTCGATGCCGGTCATGCCCTGGTTCAGCATCCGCAGCGTCTGATCGTGCAGGTAGCCGTACAGGTCCCGCTGGTCGTTCAGGTACTTCATCACCCGGTCGTGACCCCATGTAGGCCAGTGGTGCGAGGCGAACACGACATCGGTCTGATCGCCGAACATGTCGATGGCCTCGGTGATGTACTTGCTCCAGGCGTGGGCATCGCGCACCACCGCGCCGCGAATCGTGAGGATGTTGTGCAGCGTGTGCGTGGCGATCTCTGCCATGCACAGCGCGCGGAAGTCGGGCAGCAGGAACTGAAACTCGGTGGGCGCCTCAGAGTCGGGCGCCATCTGGAAGACGAATCGCACGCCGTCGACCGTGAGCTCCTGCCCCGTCTCGGTGATATCGACCGTGGGCGGAATGAGCGTCAACGTGCCCGTCGAGATCGTCTGTCCCAGCCCCATGCCGACGTGGCCGAGCGGGCCACGATCCAGCGCGGCTCCGTACATGTAGCCGGCCCGACGGGCCATCGCGGGCCCGGCGAACACGAACTCCGACACCGCATGCTCGGCGAACCCGGCCGGTGCGATCACGGGCACCGCGCCCGAGTCGACATCGGCCTGGTCGACGACGCCGCGGCCCCCGCCGAAATGGTCGCCGTGGCAGTGCGTGTAGAGCATTCCCGTCACAGGGCGATCCCCACGATGCTCCCGATACAGGGCCAACGCGGCGGCGGCCGTCTCCGGCGAGACGAGCGGGTCGACCACGATCACACCGCGCTCGCCCTCGATGAGCGACATCACCGAGCCATCAAAACCCCGCGCCTGGTACAGGCCGGGCACGACCTCGAACAATCCCTGGACCACGGTGAGCTGCGACTGCCGCCACAGGCTCGGATTCACCGAGTCGGGTGCATCGCCGATGAGGAAGGAGTAGGAGTCATTGTCCCAGATAACCTTCCCGCTCTCATCGCGCACGACGCAGGGCTCGAGCGCGGCGATGAAGCCGCGGTTGGCGTCCTCGAAGTCCTGCCGGTCGGCAAACGGCAGTGTCTGCGCAACGCGCTGCTGCTGGGCGATGATGGCCTCGGTAGCGGGCTTGGGAGCTCCACTGGTGGTCTGTGTCATGGCACCAGGCTCTACGTCTCGGGCGGTACATGCACCACCCCACCGGGGTGGTTTTCGGCTCTCCGTATCTGGTCGGGGGATTTCAGATACAAGTGAGACCCCTCGTCGGGAAATAGACTTCAGGCATGCCGTTAGTCCGCTCAGCCGTCGCGCCCGGTGTCCCCGCCTATCTGGTGACCCGGCCGAGCGTCGGTGCCCGCGACGTCATTCGGCGCGGGTTGCAGGATCAGGTGAGCGAAGCGCTCGGCGAGCACCGAGTCTGTGTGGTGATCGCACCGGCCGGCCACGGCAAGACCAACCTCCTCTCGGCCTGGGCCGGGGTCACCGAACGGCCGGTCGCCTGGCTTTCGCTGACGACAGCCGACCGGCATGCCGATCACCTGACACGAGGCCTGTCCACTGTCCTCGTCGAGCTCGAAGCGGTCACCGACGACGACGCAGTGCTGGTGATCGATGACATTCACATGGTCGGCGAGGACGTCGCGCGGACGGTCTTGCGTCCGTTCATCGACAATCCGCCGCGCGGGGTGCGCCTGATCCTGGCCGGACGAGGTGATCCAGGCATCGGCCTGGCCCGGCTCCTGGCATCCGGGGAACTCGCCCTGATAGAAACCGACGCCCTGTCCTTCACCGCGGAGGAGATCAGCGAGGTCGCACAGGCACGCGGAATCGACCTGAGTACCGAGCAGGCCATCGCCCTGCACCGGCTCACCCGCGGCTGGCCGGTCGCCGTGCGACTCGCGCTGCTGGCACGATCGTCGACCTCGGCGGCGGACCTGCCGATCGGGTCGGCTCTGAACGAGAACGTCCCGCAGTTGCCGGATTACCTGCTCGAAACGGTGTTCGCCGACCTCCCTGACGAGTTGTCCGGCTTCGTCCTGGAAGCGTGCGTCAGCAACTGGCTCACCAGTTCCCTCGCCGACGATGTCCTCGGGCGCCAGGACGGGGCCGCCCGTCTCGAACAGGCTCTCGCCGCAGGACTCCCGGTGGAGCGCCGCGAGCATCCGGGGATGGCACCCGTCTACCGGTGGCATCCGCTCATGTCCGCCTCCGGACGAGCAATCCTCCGACGCCGAGACCCGCACCGCCTGCAAGAACTGCATGTGCGCGCCGCTCGCGCGCTCGCCGCGCACGACCCGGTTCAAGCGGCCCACCACGCACTTTCGGGCCGAGACCCCGAACTCGCATCGGCCCTGGTGCGCGCGCATTGGCTCGCGGCCGTGCTGCGGGGTGACTCACCACTCATGGAAGAGGTCTGCAATCAGCTTCCCGCGCCGTGCTCCGACACTCCGGAGATACTCGCGATCCGAGCCGCATGCCTGCGCAACATGGACGACGTCGCCCGAGCGAATGAACTCGACTGCCGTGCCCGCGACCGGGTCACCTCGAGCAGCGAGCCGCGCGCCCTCGACCTCACGCTGTCTCTGGCGCGCCTGTTCGTCATCGACTCCGAGGACGAGCTCAACGCCGAATCCATCAAGGCCCAGCGTCTGCTGGCGGAACTGCGTGATGTTGCCGGCCCCCTCCGTGCGTGTGCGCTGCTGCTGATCGGCTGGACTGAAATGCGGCTTCATCATTCCCGGGTTGCGGTCGATCTGCTCCGGGAAGCCGGCGCATCCTGTCGCGCCGAAGGCCTCACCGACCTCGCCGGACGAGCCCGAGTCAACGAGGCTTTCGCGATTGCTTTCGGCGGGGACTTCGACTCCGCACGGGAGCTCATGGCCGTCACAACCCGCGAAGCGGCTCCGGCGAGCTGGCGCCGTACGGACGGCGCGATCGAATGGTTCATGACCGGCTGGATGCAACTGTGGACCGGCGACGCACAAGCCGCGACCGACTCCCTCCAGCGTGCGTCCGACCGCGACGCCGCCCTCACCTCCTTCGCCACCCTGGCCCGTTGCTGGCTCACCATCGCTGCCGTCGACACCCGCGACCGCCACCGCGTCGAACGAGCCGCCGCCTGGCTCGACCTCGCACCGGACGCCACGGTCCAGGGTGTGCCGTTCGGCGCCTTCAAGGGCGTCGCCCGAGCCGGCGCGGCGCTGCTGGACGGCCGCCACCAGACTGCCGCCGCGCTCCTGGATGAAGCGATCGTCGGCGATCCGGGCCAGCCCGGAGTCAACGCTCTCTCCGTCGCTCTCTCCGTCGCTCTCTACTGGCAGTGCGGCAAGGTCGATCAGGCCCTGGCTCTCGCTGCGCTGCTCCCGCCGGAGCTGCCCGCGTACCTCACCGCGGAACCCGTCGTCGTCACCGCCCTCGCCGCACACCGGCGCGGCGCGCACGACGAGGCACATCGCCTGCTCGAAACGGCCCTCGCCGCGTCGGCTCCCCAGAACCTCATCCGCCCGTTCCTGCTCGGCGACCCCGATCTCACCCTCCTGCTGGCCGAGCACTCGGCATGGGGCACGAGGCACCAAGACCTCGTCGCCTCCGCGCTCGCCCGCCGGTCCCTGCTCGGCGACGATCCGCCCGCCCAGCCCCTCACCAGCCGAGAGCTGGAAGTCCTCAGCCACCTCTCGACTACCCGCAGCCTCCCCGAGATCGCGGCGATTCTGTACATCTCGCGGAACACCCTGAAGAGCCACCTGAAATCGATCTACCGCAAACTCGGCGTCGCGAACCGCCGGGATGCCGTCCGCGCATTCCATAGCTCCGCATAGCTGCGCGTCGAGAGACCTGGACGACTTCCCAGACCGTGCGGGACGGGACCACCCCGACGGGGTGATGCGCCCACGCCGCGGAGCAGAGACCCTGGTTAGGGACCGCGGCGTCGCGGTGACAGCCGTGTCCGATAGTGAGGCTCCGTGGGAAAAGTCGTTGGCGAGATCCTGCCCTACGCGATGGCAGTGGCGATCAGCCCGATCCCCATCATCGCCGTCGTCCTGACGCTGCTGTCCCCGAAGGCGAAGGCCGCGAGCGTCGGGCTGCTGGCCGGTTGGGTCGCGGGCATCATCGTGACCGTCACGCTCTTCATCCTGGTCTCCGAGCTGCTGCCCGAAGACCGTTCCGACGGGTCGAAGCCGGTCCTGGGGACGATCAAGATCGCCCTGGGCGCGGTATTCCTGTTCGTGGCGATCAGGCAATGGCGAAGCCGCCCCGAGAAGGGGATGGAAGTCACCCTCCCCACCTGGATGAAAGCGATCGACAAAGCCAGCGTGATGAGCGCGGCCGTGATCGGCTTCCTGCTCTCCGCCGTCAACCCGGTGAACCTGCTCATGTTGGGCAGCGCCGGGCTCACCATCGGCTCCTCCGAACTCCGCGGCGGCTCCCTGGCGATCGTCGTGGCAGTCTTCGCGGCGATCGCCGCATCCACCATGGTGATCCCGGTGGTCGGCTACTTGCTCGCCGCACGCAGACTCGCCGGTCCGCTGGAGCTGCTGCGAGGGTGGCTCGCTCGATACAACGCCGTCATCGTTGCGCTGGTCCTGCTCGTCGTCGGTGTCCACATGATCTTCCAAGGGCTCGCCGGCTTCTAGCTCTTCTGGTGACCGAGAGCGCGCGCGATTCGGTTGTGCGACGGCTAATGCACCCACATCTTGAGAAGCACCAACACGATGCCGAGCAGCGCGATCGCGACTCCGCTCGCAAGCCGCACCCATGGGCTGGTCGTCCAGGCGGTCGCCTTCGCATAGCCGAGCACACCCAAGAGTGCTACGCACAACCACAAGCAGGCGGAGGCCGCCTGCTGCTCGTTCAACAGTCCGCTGGGTCCGAGTAGGAGCACCGCCAACGGCGGGACCACGGCGACCAGCATCCCCCGGGAATGAAGCGCCGCAACCCGCGCCGCCGCCCTGATCCGAGCGAACAGCCGGACGCTGGAGTCCTGCTGATCATCAAGGTGAGCAACCATGCCGACATAGACATGAGCGGCCCAGAACACCACCACGGTCGCGGAGACCTTCACGATGACATCCCAGTTCGCTGCCCCGGCGACGGCTACCAGACTGGCCACCAGCAGCACGCCGTACACAGCCGACTCCGTCGCGAATCGTTTCACCGGCCTCCATCCGCCCACGAACACCAGCCCGACTGATACTCGGACGACACTTCAACGATCGTCGCAGGAGACGAGCCTGATCCTCACCACCCCGCGGGAGTGATCTTCGGCGAGATGCGCGCTCAACAGACACGATCCGTACGCGCAGCGGGTTCAGTCAATCTTGCGGGCGTGGATCCGTCCACAGCGCCGCGAGGCCGTCGGGATCGTCGACGGTGAGCTGCGCGGCGCCCAATTCCATCAGCCGCTGCACGATCGGCAGCATGCCCGGCTCCGCCGCGCCGTCGAACGTGTAGGCGTCCACCTCGCGCCCGGTCGCCGCGAACGCGCCGATCAGGTCGGCACCGCGGTCGGCGGCGGCCAGGATCAGCCGGATCTCCAGGTAGATCGTCGTCGCCCGCGGTGAGGCGGTGACGGCCCCGCGCACGAACTCGTCGAACCGGCCCGATTCGAGCGCCCGGTCGACGGCGCCGTGGTGGCACGGGTCGTAGCCGACGGCCAGCCCCGGCGTCGCGTCGGTCAGCAGCGCCACCGCCTCCGCGTCGCCGCAGGAGAGGATCAGGTGCGTCGCGACCGGCCCGGCCGCCGCGGCGAACGCCGCCACCGTGGCCCGATCCAGGATTCGCGCGTCGTCCTTGAAGTCCAGTTGCAGCACGGCGCTGTCCGGAATCGCCTGTCCGGCAAGCAGTTCCGCGAGATCCTCCAGCAGCAGCACCCGTTGACCGCACGGCCGGCCGGCGGCATCGCACAGCTCGATCCCGCGCAGCGCCGCGGCGGAAGTGTTGCGTACCAGACCCTTTCCGGTCGTCGAATCGGCCAGCCGTCGATCGTGCAGGACGGCGAAGCCGCCGTCGCCGTGCACCAGCAGGTCCACCTCGACGCTGGCACCGGCCCGCAGCCCCTCCAGGATGCGGGCGGCCGTGAACGGCACGTCGGCGGCGGTGCGGCGGGCACGATGCCATTTCAGGCGCGCCGTGCGGTCGCCGAGGGTCAGAGCGAGCGGCGCCGGCGGCGGGTTGGAAGGCGGTGGCGTCGAAGCAGGAGGCGGCGTCGAAGAAGGTGGGGGAACCACGAAAGCGAGGCTACTGCCGCCGCGCGGATCGTAGGGTCTGAAGCCATGACGTTGCGTGTCGTGGAATGGTCGACGGGAACCCTGGGCAAGCATGCGATCGCCGGCATCGACGCCCATCCCGAACTGGAACTGGTGGGGGTGTGGGTCTCCGATCCGGTGAAAGTCGGGCAGGACGCCGGTCGGCTGGCCGGGCTGGACCGGGAACTCGGGGTGATCGCCACGAACGACACCGAGGCGCTGCTCGCGCTGAAGCCGGACGTCATCGTGCACACGGCGATGACCGACGACCGCGTGGTGGAGGCCGTCGACGATCTGAAGCGCTTCCTCGCCGCGGGCATCAACGTCGTCTCCTCCGGGCCGGTGATCCTGCAGTACCCGTACGGGGTGCTGCCCGAGCCGTTCATCGAGCAGATCGTCGCGGCCGCGACCGGCGGCGGGGTCAGCCTGCACGTCAACGGCATAGATCCGGGCTTCGCCAACGACGTGCTGCCGCTGGCGATGACCAGTCTGTCGCAGTCGATCGACGAACTCCGCTGCTTGGAGATCGCCGACTACTCCACCTACAACCAGCCGGTGGTGATGACGCAGCTGTTCGGTTTCGGGCAGCCGATGGACTTTCCGGCGCCGCTGTCGAATCCCACCGGCGTGCTCTCGATGGGCTGGGGCAGCGTCGTCCGGCAACTCGCCGCCGGGCTCGGCGTCACGCTCGACGAGCCGCTGGTGGAACGGGTGGAACGCGTTGCCGCCGAGCGCGATTACACGACGATCTCGTGCGAGATCCCGGAGGGCACGCTGGCGGCGCTCCGCTTCGAGGTGGTCGGTCAGGTGAACGGCGTCGACCGCATCGTCCTGGAGCACTACACCCGTACCCACCCCGAGCAGTGTCCGCACTGGCCGCGGCCGGACCGCGGTGACGGTTGCTACCGGATCATCGTGCGCGGCGAACCGGAGATGACCGTCGAATTCGGGCACCACGGCCGCGACGGCGACCACAACGTCTCCGGGATGATCATCACGGCCCAGCGGCTGATCAACGCGGTGCCCGCCGTCGTCGCCGCCGAACCCGGCCTGGTGACCGCCCTGGATCTGCCGTTGGTGACCGGCCGGGGCCTGGTCGCCGGCAGCTGACCCGCGGGCTCAGGCGGCCAGCCACCGCCGGGTGGAGCCCGACAGCGCCAGGATCAGGGTGAGGACGGGGAAGACGAGCGCCGCGACGAACGACAGCGCCCAGCCGAGCTGGTAGGGATCGCCGCTCGACAGCGCAGCGGAGAGCACGTCGAGGTGGTGGCGCAGCACCACGGCGCCGATCACCCACGCGGCCAATTGCTGCAGACAGCCGAGGATCACCAGAACGCGGCCGGCCTTCTTGCGTGCCAGCAGCAGGATGCCGCCGACGGCCAGCAGAAGCAGACCGGCCAGGGTCCGGCCGGTCACCGTGCCGGTGGCTCCCGCGTCGAGCGTCGCGGCCAGCAGCACGCCCATGTGGACGGCGCCGAGCAGGGCCAGGACCCCGGCGAACCGCGCGGCGCCGCCGCCAGATGGCTTCGGTGCGGTGGTGGCGAGATAGCCGGCGTTCACCGGATGGCCGGGCGCGGGATACGCCGGGACCGGTTGCTGCACCATCGGCTGCGGGGCCTGCGGCGCGCAGCCGTAAGCGGCACCGTAGGGCGCGACCGGTGCGGGTCCATACGGAGCCGGGGCGCCGTAGGGAGCGGGGGTGCTGTGGGGTGCCGGTGCATACGGTGCGGGGGCGCCGTAGGCCAGGGTGGGGGCGTACCGGTCGTCGTTGGTCGAGCTGGGCGGCAGGTACATGGAGCGTCCTTACTTCTGGCGTGATGAGCGGTGTTCGGCGAACTCCGGGTGGTCGCCGGTATCCGTTGGACGGGCCCGGCCGCCGGGAATGTTCCCTACGATGACGCCATGGGCGAAGACGTGAGCCGGCAG
>CAZEOP010000082.1:7488-13580 GCA_964513715.1 uncultured Gordonia sp. | reverse complement strand
CACATAGACCAGCGTCCCGTCCGCCCCGCGGACGGCCATCGCGTAGTCAGCGAAGGAGAGGTCGGCCAGCAACTGCCATTCGGCCACCAGCCGCTGCAGATGCAGCGCGGCCGCATCCGACAGGTCGGTGTGCTCGGCCAGGAGGTCGTGGAGGGTCGCCATCGCTCCATCGTCTCATCGGCCGTCGGCAACCCGCCCGCTACGGCGATTAACGCCGAGCGCCGGGGGCATGACAGAATCAGCGATGAACTTTTGCCTAGACATGTCAGGAGGTCCGTCATGGGTAAGCGCGGACGCAAGAAGCGCGCACGCAAGAAGAACAAGGCCAACCACGGCAAGCGCCCCAACGCCTGAGTTCTCTTCGCGTCGAACAGACGTCGACGGCCCGGTCCCGCACAACGCGGAGCCGGGCCGTTCGCATCGGCGGGGGCAGTTCTCCCCCGCTCAGGCGTCCGGATCCAGACGGATGGTGGTCTGCCGTACGACGACGGTGCGCCGGATCTCCACCCGCAGGCGTTCCCGCAGGCCCTCGGGCGCAGCCTCGCTGCACTTGCGGCGCAGCAACTCCTTGAGCTCGCGCTGTACCGCATAGTGCTCCAGGCACGACGGGCACTGCTCCAGGTGGCCGCGCAGGCGGGTGGCTGCGCCGCGATCGCATTCGTTGTCCAGCAGCAGGAAGATGTCGGCCAGGACCGCCGAGCAGTCCAATTCCTCAAAGGCCGGTTCGCGCGCCTCGGTCATGCCTTCGCCTCACTCTTCGCCCGGCCGATACCTCGCTCGCGGGCGACGTCGCCCAGTGCCTCCCGGAGCTGCTTGCGGCCCCGGTGCAACCGCGACATGACGGTGCCGATCGGCGTGTCCATGATCTCGGCGATCTCCTTGTACGGCAGACCCTCCACGTCGGCGTAGTACACCGCCATCCGGAAGTCCTCGGGCAACTGGCCCAGCGCGTCCTTGATCTCACTGTCCGGGAGCGCGTCGAGCGCCTCCACCTCGGCCGACCGCAGCCCGGTGGAGGTGTGCTCGGCGTTCGCCGCGAGCTGCCAATCGGTGATCTCGTCGGTCGGATACTGCGCCGGCTGGCGCTGCTTCTTGCGGTACGAGTTGATGTAGGTGTTGGTGAGGATCCGGTACAGCCACGCCTTGAGGTTCGTGCCCTCGCGGAACGAGGCGAAGGCCGTGAACGCCTTGATGTAGGTCTCCTGAACCAGGTCCTCGGCGTCGGCGGGATTGCGCGTCATACGCAGCGCCGCACCGTACATCTGATCGAGCAGCGGCAACGCATCGCGCTCGAAGCGCGCGGTCAGCTCCTCGGGGGCCTCCGCGGGCGCCACGGACTCGGCGACAGCGGACTCGGCAGCAGCGGACTCGGCAGCAACCTCGGCGACCGGATCCGCGGGCTCCGAGCCCGGAGACTGCGCGTCCGGTGACCCGGTGGACGTGTCTGGCAAGGCGATCCCTTCGGTGGAGATGTGCTGGACCAAGTCTAGCGATCCGCGGGTGAGCCGATTCCCCGTGTCGAGGACAGCGCTGCTCATATCCGGTTGCACCTCCGTCGGTACGTCATGGGTAGCCATCGCCGGCATCAACACGCCCGGTCCCCCGCTTGTTCCCGGCCGGTCACCCGAGTCGGGGACCGGGCCGCCCGATGCGCCTCGGTCGGCCGTCCCGGCGGCGTGGAAGAATCGGGCTCATGTGCGGGAGGTACACGATCACCACGGATCCGGCGACGCTGGCCGCACAGCTCGACGCCCGCGATGAAGCGTCCGGCCCGTCGGCGACCGGGGCCGAGGGCTTCGCCCCCGACTACAACGTCGCCCCGACGACGACCGTGCTCACCGTGGTGGACCGCCGCGAGCGCAACGAGCCGGCGCGGCCGCTGGCCCGCCGGGTGCGCGCCATGCGGTGGGGCCTGGTGCCGGCGTGGACCACCGAACTCGGCAAAGCCCCGCTGCTGTTCAACGCGCGCGCCGAGAGCGCCGCCGAGAAACCCGCCTTCCGCAAGGCCCTGCGCAGCAAGCGCTGCCTGTTCCCGATGGACGGCTGGTACGAGTGGAAGCCCGGACCGCCGCGGCCGGGCAGCAGCACGCCGACCAAGATCCCGTACTACATGACTCCGCGCGACGGCTCCACGCTGTTCATGGCCGGGCTGTGGGGCGCCTGGCGGCCACCCGCCGCCCGCGCCGCGCACGACGACACCGCCTGGGTGTCGTCGGCGGCGATCCTGACCACCGAGGCCGTCGGCGCGCACCGGGCGATCCACGACCGGATGCCGCTGATCATGCCCTTCGAGCACTGGACGCACTGGCTGGATCCCGACCGCCCCGTCGATCCGGAGCTGCTGGCGCCGCCGGCGCTCGCCCTGGCCGATGCCATCGAGATCCGCGAGGTGTCTCCGCTGGTGAACCGGGTCGCCAACAACGGCCCCGAATTGTTGGAGGCGGTTTCGTGAGCGACACCCGGCCCGGCCCGCTGCAGCGGCTCGGCTATCTACTCGGCCGCCCGCTGCCCGAGTCCATGCGCCCGTGGGTCCAGCGCGACGTGACCGGCCCCGGGCACCTGCGACGCTATGTGTTGCGCGGCTTTCTGCCGGTGCTGCCGTTCCTGATCGGTCTGGCCTTTCTGCCCGGCTCCTGGATGGTGCGGGCGGGCATGCTCATCCTGCTGGCGACCCCGCTGGTCTATTTCGAGATCGCGCTGTCCCGCGTGTACCGCCGGCATCTGCTCATGTCCAATGGACTGGACCCCAAGCTGGCCGACAAGCAGCGGGTGATGCGGATCGAGGAGGCGCAGGCGCTGTACCTGGCCCAGCATCGTGCGCCGCTGCCGGCGACGCCGGCCGAATCGGTCGACGCGCACGCCAAGGCCGACGGCGGAGACTCCGCTGCCGGCGCCACCGTCATCAAGGCGACCGTCATCGAGGCAACCGTCGTCGAACCGGGCGACACCGCGGCCGGCGCAACCGAATCCGGCACCGACGACTGACAGTCGCTTCACCTGCGGCTTCGTCACCCGTCAGGTAGCGGCGATACGCGCGCTGCTACGGTACTGGGCGATTTGGCTGCTGGGCGCTGTGCCCACCCCCGTCTTCGATCCAAAGGGTTACTCATGTCATTCATGTCCGGAGGCCGCGGCGCGGCCGGAATCGCGGTGCTGACCGCACTGACCCTCGGCCTCAGCGCCTGCGGCGGCGGCAGCGACGACCAGGCCGGCAACGAGTCGGCGGCGCCGGTCACCGGGCTCGCCAGCGACTGCCAGCTCCTGCCGGGCCCGGCCATCGCGATTCCCGTCGCCGTGACCAAGTACAAGTTCGACGGCAAGTCGGAGTCCCTCGAGTTCGCCACGAACGACCTGGACATCCTCCTCAAGGACCCGGCGGCGAAAGAGCTGAACGCGAAGCTGCACGCGAACAACGTCGCGTTCACCACCGCGAAGGACAACGCAGCCCGCAACGAGATCCTGCCGAAGCAGAAGGCGCTCTACGAGGAGTTCATGGCCACCTGCGGACCCACGTTCGACGCGGAACAGAAGAAGACCTACCAGAGCTACCTCGACACCTTCCCCACCGCGATACCCACGCCGGACGGCGATTTCGCACCCACCACCTCGTCGGCCCCGCCCGCCAAGATCGACCTCACACCGGTGGGCACCACCGTCAAGGTCGGCCAGTCGGTGTACACGGAGTTCACCGACCGCCACGGCAAGACCGGCCCGATCAAGTTCACCGTCACCAAGGTGGAGCGGGGCAAGGCCGAGGACCTGAAGCTCATCGATAAGAGTGACGACCTCAAGGACATCGTCTACATCCGCGCGAAGGCCGAAAACGCCGAAAAGCTGACCGTGCAGAATGCGGCGACCCGCCCGTCGATCGAAGACCTGTCGCCCGACTACTCGGTCGAGACCAACGACGGGTCGAGCCCCGGCTTCCTGATGGGCCTGGGCGATTTCACGCCGTGCATGAACAGCGAGCCTGATGATTCGAAGCCGGACGCCGCGATCGAGCTGTGCACGCCGCTGCCGATGGGGACCACCGGCACCGAGATCACCGAGATCACCCTCCAGAGGCTGTACTACTCCCAGGACAAGAAGCCGCTGTACACCTGGACCAACTGAGGTACCCGGTCGCCGGCGCGGCGAATCATCCTGCGCGCCGGTGATCGGACGCAGCGAAGGTCAGCTGCGCCGAACATCGCACGCCTGAACCGAGCCCCGTGACGTCACCGTGTCACGGGGCTCGGTTCGTCGTCCACCGGGAGACCCGGTCAGGTCGCCGGGATCGGCTCGATGGGTTCGGCTACCGCGCTTCTCGTCACCGGGGCGGTGCGGTAGGTGTAGTCGTCGAGCGGGTAGCTGTCCATCTCGCGCAGCGTCGACAGCGTGGAACTCGGGCGCAGCAGCGTCGCCTCCCCGTGCTGGTTGAAGTAGTAGCTGCGCGAGCCGGAGCAATCGCCGGCGTAGAACACCGACGAGTCCAGGGCCTTCGTCGCGCGATCCAGGTAGCGGTCGTTGGCCTCCTGGGTCACCTCGAAGGTCTGCGCGCCGCGCCGGCGGAGCTCGGTGAACAGGCGGGCGATGTGCTTCATCTGCCCCTCGATGGTGGTGAAGTAGCTCAACCCGCTGTACGAGTACGGGCTGTTCAAGCTCAGGAAGTTGGGCAGCTTGGGCACCGAGATGCCCTCGTAGGCCTGGAATCGGCCCTCGCGCCACCATTTACCCAGATCGCGGCCCTCCCGCCCGACAATCTGGAAGGCCGGGAAGTTGGTGTCCCACAGGTTGAAACCGGTGGCCAGCACCAGGGTGTCGATCTCGGTCTTGCCGCCGCTCGCTGCGCTCCCGGTGCCGGCAACATTCGGCCCGCTCGTTGCGCTCCCGGCGCCGGCAACATTCGGCCCGGCGCAGACGATGCCGCCGGGTTCCACCCGCTCGATCGAGCCGGTCTCCAGGTGCACATTCGGCTGGTTGAAGACCCGGAAGTAGGTGTTGGAGAAGGTCGGCCGCTTGCAGCCGAAGTCGTACGACGGGGTCAGTGCCCGCCGGGTCTGCGCGTCGCGGACCTGCACCCGCAGATGGGCCTTCGACAGCAGCGCGGCCAGCTTGTTGCCCGGCTTGGCCTGCTTGAAGTGCAGCACGCCGAAGACCATCAGCGCCTCCAGCAGCGAGGTGTTCACCAGGCGCGCGGCCTTCTGCGTCAACGGCACTTTGCCGAACAGGGTCTGCACCGGTCCCGGGATGGCGAAGTCGACCTTGGGCACCACCCAGATCGGGGTGCGCTGGAAGACCGTCAGCGACTTCGCGGTGCGGGCGATCTCCGGGATCAGCTGCACGGCGGTGGCGCCGGTGCCGATCACCGCGACGCGCTTGCCGGCGAAGTCGTAGCCGTCGCGCCACGCGGTGGTGTGGATGATGTCGCCGGCGAAGGTGTCGATGCCGGGGAAGTCCGGGGTGTGCGGCTGGGAGAGGAAACCCGTCGCGGTCACCAGGTAGCGCGCGGTGCGGCTGGCGCCGTCGGCGGTGTGCACCGTCCAGAACTGTCCGTCGTCGTTCCATTCCGCCGCGGTGACGGCGAGGCCGAATTCCATGTGCCGGCGCAGGTCGTACTCGTCGGCGATGTGCTCGGCGTACTTCTTCAGCTCCGCGCCCGGCGCGAATAGCCGAGACCAGTGCGGATTGGGCGCGAACGAGTACGAGTAGGTGACCGAGGCGATGTCGACGGCCAGGCCCGGGTAGTGGTTGACGTGCCAGGTGCCGCCCAGATCGTCCTCGCGCTCGAGGATCGCCAGATCGGTCAGCCCCTGCCGTTTGAGCTCGATCGCCGCACCCATCCCGCCGAAGCCGGCGCCGACGATCACCACCTCGTGATCGAGTGTCGCTGCATCCATGACTGCCGCCTTTCAGCTTCCTGTTACTGACGATCACAGTAACCGAGCCGGGCGCCGCCGTCACGCACGACGAGCCTCCCCTCCCACCGCACACGCCTTCGCCGACCGAGCGCGTCCTCGCTGCTCAACCGAACCCCTTCGCAGATTGCGCCCCTTCGCGGATCGCCCCCCCGTTCGCGGATCGAGCGCAGTCGAGATCACCGCCGCGCCCCC
>CAZEOP010000082.1:0-7388 GCA_964513715.1 uncultured Gordonia sp. | reverse complement strand
CCCCCCGTTCGCGGATCGAGCGCAGTCGAGATCACCGCCGCGCCCCCATCTCCGACACCCGGGAACATTCTCCGCCTCCCCCACCGTCTGATTCGCGTATCGATGCCCACACGACTTCACAGACAGGACGATCACATGACCGACATCGCACTCCCGGAGACCGCCCCCGACAACTCGATCCGGATCCCCGGCTACGTCTTCGGCGCCGGCGGCCTCCTCGTGGTCTTCGGCACCTTCCTGCCGTGGATCACCCGCGCGGGAGAATCGATGACCGGCCTCGGCAGGACCACCGCGGGCATGACCGCGGACGGCGGCTTCGGCCCCGGGCACCTGGTGCTGATCTTCGGCGCGCTGCTCGCGCTCGCAGGTTCGCTGCGCGGGCAGCTGCGCGCGCCCCTGACCACGTCGATCATCGGCATCGTGGTGTCGGTCCTCGGCGTCCTGCTGCTGTTCGGGTACTACAACGGCAACGTCGAAGGCGCGTACCACGCCGGGTACGGCCTGTGGCTCTCGATCCTGGGCATGTTGATCGCCGTCGGCGGCGCCATCTGGGCGCTGATCAAGCGCGCATAGGCGCCGGCCATGGGATTCTTTCGCCGCAAGGACGGCGGATCCGATCACCGGGCGCAACCGGATCCACTATTTCCGCAGCTGTCCGTCGATGACGTCGCCTGGATCCGGTCGACCGCCCAGCAGGTGCTGGCCGGACACGGGATCGAGGTGACCGTCGACAACGGAGGCGCCGATCTCGTCGCCGACGGCGCGCGGTATCCGCTCGACAACGTGGTGCTGACGTGCGTGCAGCTGTCCCGCGCGGAGTGGGCCGCCCACGTCGAACAGCACTTCGGCGCCGTGTCTCGCATGTACTACGGCCCGACCGTCGACGACCTGTCGTACGAGCAATTGCTCACCCGGGTCCGAACCCGGGTACTGCCCGTCGACGCCCTCGAGATGGGCGGCATAGATCTGCGCACCTATGCCCGGCCCGTCGCCGACGATCTCGCGGCGGTGCTGTGCGTCGACTTCCCAGAGACGGTCGGCTACCTGGACAGTGCGCGGGCGGCGACGCTACCGCTGGACGAGTTGTTCGCGGCCGGACAGCGCAACACCGATGCCGAACCGATCGACGAGATCGCTCAGCACGGGCCGCTCACCCTGGTGACCGGCGAGTCGGTGTTCACCTCGTCGAAGATCCTGGCGATGGCACCGCTGGTGCGGCAGGTGTTCGGGCACGACGCTCCCTGCGGCGTGGTGTTCGCGGTGCCCGATCGCCACGGGATCATCATGCATCCGGTCGCCTCGCCCGAGGCGGTGTCCGCGATCGGTCTGATGACCCAGATCGCGCACGACCTCTACGGCAAGTCGCCGTGGTCGGTGTCGCCGCACACCTACTACTGGTACCGCGGCACCATCGCCCGGGTCGGCAGCGCGGACCCGGAGACCCGCAACATCGACGTTGTCCCGACCGACGACCTGCTGAATTTCCTCAACGGCTTCGGGAACTCCCCGCACCGGCCCGACTGACCGGGCGCCCCGTCGACGGACCCGGCTCAGTACCTCGGGCCGCCGGGTGATTTCAAAGTGCAAGACACTTTAGGTGAGCCCGGCAATGCCGGAGGAAGCCGTCTACAAGCCCAGGACGCCCGGGTTGAACATCCGCGCCGGATCCAGGGCCCGCTTCACCGCAGCCATCGTCGCCAGGTCGACGGGGCTGCGGCCCAGCGCGAGCCATTCGGCCTTGGCGCGGCCCACCCCGTGCTCGGCGCTGATGCTTCCACCGAGTTCGGCGACCACATGCAGCACCCGATCGGTCAGCTCGTGCGCCGCGCCGGGGTCCACGTCGAGCAGGTTCACATGCACGTTGCCGTCGGCGACGTGGCCGAACGGCAGGTGCCGGGCACCGCATCCGGCGGCCAGCCCGTCGACCCGGTCGATCAGCGCGCCCAGCGCCGGCAGCGGCACCGTGACGTCGAGTTTCACCACCGGCGTAGCGGTGTCGCGGGCGATCGACTCGGTGTGCGCCTCGCGCAGCGCCCACAGTTCCCGCGCCGGCCCCGCCTCGACGACGGCCTCGCGGGCACCGGCGCCGTCGAGCACCTCGGCCAGCGCCTCCGGTCCCACCTCGGCCGCCTCGATCAGCACCGCGGCCGGCGGCGGGGAGCCGAACGGCGACCGGTGGCCGTACCCGGCGACCAGCCGCAGACCCGCCGCCGTCATCAACTCGGCGGACTGCACGATCAGCCCGGCGTCGGCCACCGCATCGGCCATCGACAGGGCACCCGCCGGATCGTCGACGGCCACCAGCGCCACCGCGGTCCGGCGCGGCCGGGACACCAGGCGCAGCAGCACGCCGGTGATCACTGCGAGCGTGCCCTCGCTGCCGGTCAGCAGTCCGGGCAGGTCGTAGCCGACGTTGTCCTTGCGCAGCGGCTGCCAGCGGCGCAGCACCTCGCCCGAGGCCAGCACCGCCTCCACCCCCAACACCTGCGCGCGCATCGCGCCGTGCCGGACCACCTGCACACCGCCGGCATTGGTCGCGACCATGCCGCCGATCGTGGCCGAGTCGCGGGCGGCCAGGTCCACTCCGAAGGCCAATCCGACGCCGGCCGCGGCGCGCTGGACCTGCGCCAGGGTGACGCCGGCGCCCACGCCGAGCGTCCGGCCGGTCCGGTCGACATGGTCGATCCGGGTCAGGCGCGTCGTCGACAGCACGATCGCGGGCCGCTCACCCGCGCCGGGCGGCACGCCGCCGCCGACCAGACCGGTGTTCCCACCCTGCGGGCAGACGACGGCGCCGGTCTCGGCGGCCAGCGCCACCACGCTCGCGACCTGCGCCGCCGAATCCGGGCGCACCACGGCGACGGCGCGGCCGCGATAACGGCCCGTCCAGTCGACGAGGTATCCCGCGGTGACCGTCGGATCAGTCAGGACGTGCCGGTCACCGACGATCCCGGCCAGCCGCGCGAGCAGTCGCTGCACACCCGCCGCGGGGGCGGCGGCAGCGGATGGTGCGACAGCGGACGAGCCAGCGGCGGATGGGGCGGGGTGCGCCTCAGGCACCCTTCTTCGAGCCCACCAGGTTGACCAGCCAGAGCAGCAGGCAGGCGCCGCCCAGGCAGGTCAGGAAGCTGAAGATGAGGCCGCCGCCGTTCACGTCCACGCCGAGCAGCTTCAACAGGAAACCGCCGATCAGGCCGCCGACGATGCCGGCGCCGATGTTCTTCCAGATGCCCATCTGGTCGTCCTGCTTCATGATCTTCGACGCGATCCAGCCCGCGAGGCCGCCGATGATGATCCAGCCGATGATGCCCAGTGACAGCATGTCTTTCCCTCCCGCATCGCCGTGCCCGTGCGGCACTGCCGTGCTCCCCACGGTACGCGGCGCCGCCGTGCCGTTCCGGGCGAAAGCGCAAGCCGGGCGGGCACCGTACGCTGGCCGGCATGGCTCTTCGCATCCTCGCCACCGGCTACGGCGACCCCGAGACCGTTCTGCAGACCGTCGACCATCCGATTCCCGAAGCCGGGCGCGACGAGGTCGTCGTCCGCGTGCGCGCGGCGGGCGTCAATCCGTTCGACGCCAAGCAGGTGCGCGGGCTGGTGGGCGACGACCCGGCCAAGCTGCCGCTGGCGATCGGCGGCGAGGCCTCCGGCGTGGTGCACGTCGCCGGCGCCGACTCGGGCTTCGCCCCCGGCGACGAGGTGGTGGTGTACCCGGCGTCGGGCGCCTTCGCCGAATACACGACGGCGCCGTCGTCGAACGTCCATCGCAAGCCCGAAGGCCTGGGCTTCGACGAGGCCGCGGCCCTGCTGCTGGCCGGCGTCACCGCCGCCGACATCCTGGCCACGCTGGGAGTGACCGGCGACGACGTGCTGCTGGTGCACGGCGGCGCGGGCGCGGTGGGCTCCATCGTCGTGGCCCGCGCGGTGGCCTCCGGGGCTACGGTGATCGCCACCGCGTCGCCCGCCAACCACGACTACCTGCGCGGTCTCGGCGCCACCCCGATCTCGTACGACGGCGACCTGGCCGGCGCGATCGGCGCTGCCGTGTCCACACCGGTGACCGCCGTCGCCGACACGGTCGGCACCGATCAGGCGATCGACGTCTCGCTGGGACTGGTCCCCGCCGACCGCGTCGTCAGCATCGCCGCGTGGGGACGGATGGGCGACGGCATCACGGTGGTCGGCGGCGGCACCGAGGAGTCCCGCCGCCATCGCCGCGAGGCGGTCGGCGGGTTGCTCGAGGATGCTGCCGCCGGCCGCATCGCCGTCGAGATCGCCGGGGTCTACCCGCTCGCCGACACGGCCGCCGCGCTCACCGCGATCGGCGGGCGCCATCCGCGCGGCAAGCTCGTCCTGCACCCGTAGCGCCTACGCGCACGCAGCCGGAGCGGGCCGCGACGGGGAGATCAGTCGCCGGAGAAGGCCTTCACGACGGTGAAGGCACCGACGATCACCAGCGCCACCACCACCAGCCAGGCGGCGGCCTTCACCAGCGACCAGCCGATGGACACCAGCACCAGCACGCCGATCACGATCGCCAGGATCTTCCAGAACGAGGTGCCCGACGAGGTCTTGGGTTCGGTCGAAGTCATCATGGGTCAAGCCTGACCCATCGCCGCGCCGCTGTCACCGGCGCAGACGTGATCTCCGGGGAAGAATCAGGGCAGTCCCCCATCTCCGCCGCCGGCGGCGCGGCCACCGCGATGTGCCTACCCTGGAGCCCATGACTTCGGTTCCGCGGATCCCGCTCAACGACGGCAACTCCATCCCGCAGCTCGGCTTCGGCGTCTTCCAGGTGGACCCCGACGAGACCAAACGCACCGTGCTGGAGGCGCTGGAGGTCGGCTATCGACACATCGACACCGCGCAGATGTACGGCAACGAGCGCGGCGTCGGCGAGGCCATCGCCGAGTCGGGGATCGCCCGCGACGAGATTTTCGTGACCAGCAAGCTGAACAACAATTCGCACCAGCCGGACGCGGCGCGCGCGGCCACCGAGCGCAGCGTCGAGGCGCTCGGCGGCCCGATGGACCTCTACCTGATCCACTGGCCGATGCCGGCCGTCGGCGATTTCGTGGACACCTGGCGCCTGATGGAGGAGTTCCGCGCGGCCGGCGCCGCCCGCTCCATCGGCGTCTCCAATTTCCTCATCCCGCACCTGCAGCGGCTGCTGGCCGAGACCCAGACGGTGCCGGCCGTCAACCAGATCGAGGTCCACCCGTACCTGCGCCAAGACGCCCTGCGCGCCTTCAACGCCGAGCACGGCATCGTTACGCAGGCGTGGTCGCCGATCGGGCAGGGCGACGTACTCGACGATCCGGTGCTCGTCGAACTCGCCGCGCAGACCGGCCGCAGCGTCGCCCAGGTGGTGCTGCGCTGGCACGTCCAGCGCGGCGACGTCGTCTTCCCGAAGTCGTCCCGCCGCGAGCGGATGGCCGAGAACTTCGCCCTCTTCGACTTCGCGCTGAGCGAGGCGGACATGGCCCGCATCGACGGCGTCAACAAGGACCGCCGCCGCGGCCCGGACCCCGCCGAGTTCAACTGGATTCCGGACTGATCCCGGCCGGTCGGGGTGCCGACGGCGGCTCTACGATCGCTGGCATGAAGTTCTCTCGCCGCGCCGATGCCGTCGCGCCGTTCTACGCGATGGAGTACGGCCGCCGGGCCGCCGAACTCGAAGCGGGCGGCACGCATGTGGTGAAGCTGAACATCGGCGAGCCGGACTTCGGTGCGCCGCCGGCCTTCCTCGCCGAGATCCGCCGCCTGGCCGACGGCCGCCCGCTGCCCTACACCGGCGGTCTGGGCACGCCGGAGCTGCGCGCAGCGATCGCCGGTTTCTCCGCCGATCACTTCGGTGCTCCGATCGACCCGCGCCGCGTGGTGGTCACCACCGGCGCCTCCGCGGCACTGCTGCTGGCCTGCGCGGCCCTGATCGACCCGGGCGACGAGGTGCTGGTCGCCGACCCGTCGTACCCGTGCAACCGGCGCTTCGCCGAGAGCTTCGGCGCCACCGTGCGGCTGCTGCCCACCGGCCCGCGGCAGCGCTTCCAGCTCGACGCGCAGACCGCCGCTGCCGCCTGGACCGAGCGCACCCGCGGGGTGATGACCGCCTCGCCGGCCAACCCGACCGGCACATCGCTGCCCTACGACGAGCTGCTGACGCTGAGCCGGATGGCCGACGAACGCGGCGGCTGGCGGATCATCGACGAGATCTATCTCGGTCTGGCCGACGACGCCGCCGACGGCACCCCGCCGCGCAGCATCGCCGCCGACGACCCGGGTGCGATCGTGGTGAACAGCTTCTCCAAATACTTCGGGATGACCGGCTGGCGGCTGGGCTGGATGGTGGTACCCGACGAGATGGTGCCGGTGGCCGAGAAGCTGGCCCAGAACTACTACATCTGCCCACCCACCCCGGCGCAGCTGGCGGCGCTGACCTGTTTCGCGCCGGAGACCCTGGCGCTGGCGGAGGAACGCCGCGCGGTCCTCCGGCAGCGGCGACAGCTGGTGCTCGACGGCCTGGAGGCGATTCCGGCACTCTCCGTGCCGGTGGTCCCCGACGGTGCCTTCTACGTCTACGTCGACGTCTCCGGCACCCGGATGACGGCCTCGCAGTTCTGCGACCGCGCCCTGACGCAGGCCCACGTCGCCCTCACTCCGGGCAAGGACTTCGGCGACAGCGACGCCGAACGCTACGTCCGACTGTCGTATGCGACGGGCGACGACGAACTGCGCACCGGCCTCGATCGCCTCGCCGCCTTCCTCGCCTGAGCCGCGCACCGGCCAGATGTACGGACCCGACCCCCGAGGTCCGTGACCGCGGACCGGTCACCCCGCTCTGAGCACCCCGAACCGCGGACCAAGTTGCTACGGAGCCCACTCCCAAGGCCCGTGACCGCGGACTGCCCGCCACGCTCTGAGCACCCCGATCCGCAGGCTGAGCCGACCGAGGAACGCAGTGACGAGGTCGTGTCGAAGCCACCCTCCCGCACCTGTCAGACTGCCCCGTCGTCCAGGTGCGCGCGCAGTCGCTCCACCAGCGGCACCTGCGCCGGGTTCAGCTTCAGCGCGGCCTCCGCGACACCGAACCACTGCGCCCGATCGACCTCCGGGAAGTCCGCGAAACGTCCCGAGCGCGGCGGCCACTGCATCGAAAAGGTGTTGCTGCGCAAGGTCTCCGGGTCGAAGTCGCCGGGCAGCGCGAAGCCGGTCACCTGTTTGCCGCTGCGCAGCCGCACCGTCCCGAGCTCGGTCGCCGGCCCCTCCGGCGCCGGTGCTCCGGTCTCCTCGGCGAACTCCCGGCGCGCTGCGGTCAGCAGGTCCTCACCCGGCTGCACGAGCCCCTTCGGGATCGACCAGGCGCCGTCGTCCTTCTTCTGCCAGAACGG